>CAYIRZ010000162.1:0-7083 GCA_964365845.1 uncultured Streptomycetaceae bacterium | reverse complement strand
TCCTGAGCCAAAATCGTGACAGCGCATCACGCGTTTCATTATGTTAGGGACTCTATGTATGGTGCGCAAGCCGCGCGTGCCGCGGCTTAGGAGTTCTGCAGCAAGATACCTTCAATGATGTTGGCAACGTCTTCGCACTTATCGGTCACCGCTTCCATTGTCTGATAGACTGCGCGCAGTTTGATCAGTTGGCGCACATCCGGTTCGTCGCGAAACAGCTTCGCTATAGCCGACCGCATGACATGGTCGGCCTCGGACTCGAGCCGGTCGATATCCTCGCAGATCCGCATGATGGCAGCGGCGTTTTTCATGTTCGACAGCAGCTTTACCGCTGCCTGGACCTTCTCTCCGCAGTCGACGCAAATGTTGGCAAGTCTCTTCTCCTCGGCCGTGACGACCCGAAGATCATAAATGAAGATCAATTGCGCCGCATCCTCGACCAGATCCAGGATGTCGTCCATCTTGGTGATCAGCCGATGGATGTCGTCGCGGTCAATCGGGGTAATGAAAGTTTTGTGCAGCATCGCGATCGTTGTTTGGGTGATCTTGTCGGCGCGTTTCTCGATTGACTCGATGTTGTAGGCGCGGCGTTCCGGATCCTCGCCGCTTGCTATCAACTCCGCGAGTTCGCGGCTGGCCAGCACTATCTGTTCGGCATGCTCGTTGAACAGTTCGAAGAAGCGACCTTCCCGCGGCATCCAGCGACCAAACATTTTGTCCTCTCTGTCAAAAAGGTGGAGGTGATAGAGACGTTGCACGATACTCGCCCCATCCGGAGAGCCGGCACGATCACCAACCATCACATTCCCTATTGGATAGTTTCGCGATTTTAGACTGTTTCATGCGTAACGTATAATATCCGCTCGCGGTATACTCGCGTATTTTTCCCTGCGGCCACCAGAGCTTGACTCAAAAAATATCCGGCCATCGCTGGTTTGACTCCGTTATCACCTGCTTCGGTGTCGCATTGGTTGCATGGCGTTCCGCGCCAGCGCGTCGCTCCCTGCCGCAAGCGCTGTTTACCCTCAAATGACTCTCCCTCTCATTGCGCTGCTCACCGTCCTGCTGCACCTGGCGTTCGCCGGCGCGCGCATAACCCTGTCGCTGTTTGCGCTGAGTCTCGACGCCACGCCGCTCACGGTCGGCCTCTTGATGTCGCTGCTGGCGATCGTGCCCATGTTGTTTGCCGTAAGCTGGGGGCGCTACGTTGACCGGGTCGGCGTGCGGGGCCCGATGCTTGCCGGCTCGGCCGCGGTACTGGCCGCAATGTTGCTCGCTTTCCTCGTGCCGCGGCTCGAGATGCTATTTTTGGTAAGCGTACTCGCCGGCTCCGGCTTCATACTGTTTCACATCTGCGTGAACCAGGCCGTAGGACTGATCGGCCCCCCGGAAAACCACGCAAGGAATTTCAGCCTGCTGGCATTGGCGTTCTCGGCTGCCAATGTCATTGGACCCACCATCGCCGGGTTCGCCATCGACTGGATCGGGTACCGCTACACGTTTCTTCTGTTCGGCAGCGCCGCGCTCACGGCGCTGCTCGTGCTCGCCACGAAAAAAATCGAGACGCCCAAGCATGAGCCTCTGCACAAGGCCGGGGAAAAGAGGCGCCTTACCGATCTGCTGCGCATACCCGCCTTGCGGCGGGTATTCGTCGCCAGCGCCGTGCTGTCGATGTCGTGGGATCTCTTCACCTTTGTGATGCCGATCCACGGTTCTCGCCTGGGCTTGTCGGCCTCGACCATCGGCCTGATCCTGGGTTGCTTCGGCATTGCTGTTTTCGTCGTTCGCCTGATCCTGCCGCTGCTTGTTCATCGCCTGAGCGAGTGGAAGATGCTGATCGGCGCGATGCTCGTCACCGGCATGGCAATCGCCATCATTCCACTGATCGAAGGCGTGCCGCTGCTCATGGGGCTTTCCTTCGTGCTCGGGGTGGGCCTGGGCGGCGCGCAGCCCATCATCATGGCCCTGCTTTACAATCAGGCGCCCCCGGGACGCGGCGCCGAAGCCATAGGCGTGCGCACGCTGTTGCTCAACGCCAGTCAGGCCGGCATACCTCTGCTCTTTGGCGCGCTCGGCGCTGCATTGGGCATGGCGCCGGTATTCTGGACCATGGCGCTTACCCTGCTGGCGGGCGGCTATTACGCACGCAAGAGCTAGCATTGGGTTCGACAAATTCCTTAAACAAAAACGGCCGGCCCGCAGGATGCGGCGCCGGCCATTACTGTGCGGGAAAACGCCTACTTGAGGTGTTTGCTGACCAGCTTGGTCATCTCGAACATCGAGACCTGCTTCTTGCCGCCGAATACCTCCTTCAATTTTTCGTCAGCATTGATCATGCGCCTGTTCTTGCTGTCCTGCAGCCCGTTGCGCTTGATATAGGCCCAGATTTTTTTGGTAACTTCGGTGCGCGGCATTGCGGCATTGCCGATCACCGCACCGAGTGCAGCGCTGGTCTGCATGGGTTTCATGAATGCGGCATTCGGTTTACGCTTCGCTGCGACCTTCTTTTTCGCGGCGGTCTTTTTGGTAGCCTTCTTCTTTGCAGCCATTGAATATCTCCCGTTAGTGGTGTGATGATGATAATGAACGGTCGGTTTGCCTTGCCACATCGGATGGCAGGTGACGAGAGGATGCCGAGGAGAACCACTCTTGTCAATCTCTTTTAACATCCGCACGTCCCGGACAAATGCCTATTTTCCCCCTCTGTAAAAGCTGCTTGCCGGTCCAAGCCGCCCGAAACATTCGCCCCGGGTTTGATGGCTGGCGCCGGCCCCTGCCGATATGCCGCCGCCAGGCGAGGACGGGCAGCGTAACCGGCACATCAAGAGCAACGGCAAATCAATGATCTAGCAGCCTGTCGGACTTGGCCCCCCCTTCACCGGAGGGGGTAGTGTTAACGGATCGCCGTTGATCGACGCTTCGTTCTTCAGTTTTTTCATTTTAGGAGTTTGTCGGGGCTAAGTCCGACAAACTCCTAGTTCGTTTTCTTGAGCTTTTTCAGGAAGTATTTGCGGAATTTGGCCACTTTCGGCGCCACGACGGCCCGGCAGTAGGACTGAAACGGATTGAGCTCGAAGTATTCCTGGTGGTATTTTTCAGCGATATAGAACGTCGCCGCCGCCGTAATCTCGGTCACGATCGGATCGCTCCACAGCTTGGCGTCATTCAAGCCCGCAATCACCTGCTCCGCCACCGTTTTTTGCCCGGGCGAATGATAAAAAATGGCGGAGCGGTACTGCGTGCCGACGTCGTTGCCCTGGAAGTTGAACTGCGTCGGATCATGAATCACGAAAAAAACTTCCAGGATCTCTCTGAAGGTGACAACTTCCGGGTCGAACGTGATTTGCACGACTTCGGCATGTCCGGTTCCGCCGCCGCACACTTCTTCATATGAAGGATCGGGCTTCTGTCCGCCCATGTAGCCGGATTCGACGGACTCGACGCCCATCAAATCATCGAATACCGCTTCGAGGCACCAGAAACAGCCGCCGCCCAGCGTCGCGATTTCCCTGCCTGCCGCATCGTTGGTTTGTTGCATAGCGACCGTCCTTGCCGTTGAATATAATCAATCCAGCCAGCCTGTCAGGCGGCAATTTCCCGACAGCCGGTGGCGTGGTTACCTACGCGATCAATTTTGGACGTGATAGGCCGTCACGCGCTCGACTTCGTTTTTCGAGCCGAGAATCACACCGACGCGCTGATGCAGGGCCTCGGGCTGGATATCGAGGATACGCTGGTGGCCGTTGGTCGCCGCGCCTCCCGCCTGCTCGACGATGAATGCCATCGGGTTCGCTTCATACATCAGCCGCAGCCTGCCGTTCTTGTGTCTGGCGTCTCGCGGGTACATGAACACACCACCGCGCGACAGTATGCGATAGACGTCGGCCACCATGGAGGCCACCCAGCGCATGTTGAAATCCTTGCCGCGCGGGCCGCCCTCGCCGGCAAGACACTCATCGATATAGCGCCTGACCGGCGGTTCCCAGTTGCGCATGTTGGACATGTTGATCGCAAACTCCTTGGTATCCGCGGAAATCTCGATTTTCTGCTGGGTCAACACCCAGCTGCCCAGCTCGCGGTCGAGCGTAAAACCAACCACGCCGTTGCCGACCGTCAGCACGAGGAGGGTCGACGGGCCGTAGACCGCAAAGCCGGCCGCAACTTGCCTGGTACCGGGCTGTAAAAACGCTTTTTCGTCGGGTTCCGTGACGCCCTCCGGGCAACGTAACACCGAAAAGATCGTGCCGATCGAAACGTTGACATCGATGTTGGAAGAGCCGTCGAGCGGATCGAACAGCAGCAGAAAGCCGCCGCGCGGATAATCGCGTGGAATCTGGTACGGCTTCTCCATTTCTTCCGAAGCCATGGCCGCAAGATGGCCGCCCCACTCGTTTGCCTCCAGCAACACCTCGTTGGAAATCACATCGAGTTTTTTCTGCGCTTCGCCCTGCACATTCTCAGTCCCGGCATTCCCCAGAACACCCGCAAGCGCTCCCTTGCTCACGGCATGGCCGATCGCCTTGCAGGCACGCGCAACGACTTCGATCAACAACCGCAATTCCGACGAGACTTTATCGTGATTGCGCTGCTGTTCGACGAGGTATTGGGTGAGTGTTACTCGACGCATGATTTCTCCACTGGGATTATGGCGTTTTCGAACGCGAATTATCCGCTATACTGAACCAAGTTGCATCCCCATCATGACCTTTTGGAACGGGACCCCGACATGAATCCTAAGCAAAATCGATGGCTTGCGCTGGTTGCCTTGGCGGGATGCTTAATTTTGCCGTGGGGCGTTCAGGCCCAGGCGCAAAAAAAAGCAGCGAAGCCCGCGCTCGCCATGGCGACCTTCGCCGGCGGCTGTTTCTGGTGCATGGAGGAAGCCCTCGACAAACCGCCGGGCGTAGTGTCGACTATTTCCGGTTACATGGGCGGCCACACGAAAAACCCGACTTACGAGCAAGTATCGATGGGACGCACGGGTCACGCGGAAGTGGTGCAAGTCGAATACGATCCGGGCAAAATAAGTTACGAGAAACTGCTCGAGGTGTTCTGGCGCAACGTCGATCCGACACAGCGCAACGGACAGTTCTGCGACCACGGCTCGCAGTATCGAGCCGCGATTTTCTATCACAATGATGAGCAGAAACGGCTGGCCGAGGCTTCCAAGGCAGTCCTCATGAAAAACAAGCCGTTCAAGGGAGAGATAGCCACTGAGATCGCGGGGGCCGCCGACTTCTACCCGGCCGAGGACTACCACCAGGACTTTTATACCAAGAACCCGGTGCGTTACAAGTTCTATAAGACCGGCTGCGGCCGCGAAGCCCGTCTCAGGGAACTTTGGGGCAAGTCAAGGGATTAGCAAATCTCACTGCCGCCATCTGCGCTGATTATCCCCATAGTGAAGCGCTTGCTGCTGCTCGGGGGCGGACATAGCCATGTCGAAGTGATTCGCAGGCTCGGATTGCAGCCGCCGAACGGCGTACGGACCGTGCTGCTCAGTCCCGACCGCGCTACGTCTTACTCCGGCATGCTGCCGGGGTTTGTCGCCGGGCACTACAACTACCCCGATTGCCATATCGACCTCCAACGACTATGTCACGTTGCGGGTGTCGAATTCCGCCAGCTCGAAGCGATTGGTATCGACCCCGTTGCACAGCGCGTGAACTGCAGTGATGGCAGCGCGCTCGATTACGACATACTGGCCATCGACATTGGTTCGACGCCCGAAGCGCAAACCGTTCCCGGCGCGCTTGACTACGCGATCCGCGTCAAGCCGGTTTCGGGGTTCCTGAACGCCTGGGACGGGATTCGCGATGCCGCAAAAATCCAAGGCCGGCCGGCGCGCATTGCCGTAGTCGGCGGTGGCGCCGGCGGCATGGAACTGGCGCTGGCAATGCACTATCGTTTGCGCGCGCAGGACACGCCCGCCGAATGCCATCTGCTCACCGATACCGCAACGATATTGCCCAACCACCACCCCAGGGTACGGCGCATATTCGAGCGCATCCTCAAGGAGCGCGGCATCGTGATCCACACCCACAGCAAGGTCGTCAAAATCGAACCCGGCGTGCTGCACCGGGAAGCCGGTAGTCCCTTGCAGGCCGATCACATCATCTGGGCAACGGCAGCGGGCGCGCCGCGCTGGCTCGCCGCCAGCGGAATCAAAACCGATGCGCGCGGTTTTTTGATGGTAAACGACGCACTGCAGTCCGTGTCGCATCCTTGCATATTCGCCACGGGAGACATCGCCAGCATGGTCAATCATATTCGCCCGAAATCCGGCGTCTATGCGGTACGCCAGGGGCCCCCGCTTGCCGACAATCTGCGGCGCGCGCTCGCCGGCCGATCATTCGTCGACTATACCCCGCAGAAAATCGCGCTCGCTTTGATCAGCACCGGCGACAGATATGCTGTTGCCGCATACGGCAGCCTTGTCCTCGAGGGCAAGTGGATGTGGCGCTGGAAAGATCACATCGATCGCAAGTTCATTACGAAATACAACATGCCAAGAGCCCCTAACTAGAGGCTCTAAGCAATCGTCACGCGCGCGAACTTGCGCTTGCCGACCTGGAGCACGAACGGCCCCCCCTTGCCGAGCTTCAGCGCTTTGTCGCCGACCTTCTCCCCGTTCAATTTCACGCCGCCCTGCTCGATCATGCGCAGTGCTTCAGAGGTACTGGCGGTCAAACCCGACTGTTTCAGCACCTGCGCTATGACGAGGCCATCACCGTCCGGGATCAGGTTCACTTCGGGAATATTGGCAGGCACTTCGCCCTGCTTGAAGCGCGCCTCGAAATCGGCAAGCGCCGACTGCCCTGCCGCTCTGCTGTGAAAGCGCGCGACGATTTCCTGCGCGAAGGCGACCTTGATGTCACGGGGATTACGCCCCTTCGCAACCTCTTGCTTCCATTTGCCAACGGTTGCCAGCGATTCAAAAGACAGCAACTCGATGTAGCGCCACATCAGTTCGTCGGAAACCGACATCAGCTTGCCGAATATCTCATTCGGGCTTTCGTTGATGCCGACGTAGTTGCCGAGCGATTTCGACATCTTGTTGACGCCGTCCAGCCCTTCCAGAAG
>CAYIRZ010000161.1:0-7108 GCA_964365845.1 uncultured Streptomycetaceae bacterium | reverse complement strand
CGCGCAGCTGAAGACGCTGCTGGTCAATGAAGCCAAGGTCAACCCGACGCGCCTGATCTCCGTGCTGCACTATGACGGCACGCCGATCACGGCGCGCTTCATCGTCGATCAGATCGCGCAGCACGCCGGAGCCCGCACGGTGGTGCCGCTGAAAAAGGTGGGGTAGGGAAAGCAGGCTCAAGGATTGAGGTAAACCAATGACGTATCTCGCAAAACCGAAGCTTCATCATCCCACGCTGACCAAGAACAAGGTCGGCTACACGCGCCGCGACTACGAAGGCAAGATCTCCACGCTGTGCGCCGGCTGCGGCCACGATTCGATCTCGGCGGCGATCATCCAGGCGTGCTGGGAACTCGATATCCAGCCGCACCGCGTGGCCAAGCTCTCCGGCATCGGCTGCTCGTCGAAAACGCCCGATTACTTCCTCGGCAACTCGCACGGCTTCAACAGCGTGCACGGGCGCATGCCCTCGGTGCTGACCGGCGCCAACCTCGCCAACCGCGATCTGCTCTACCTCGGCGTCTCCGGTGACGGCGACTCGGCCTCGATCGGGCTCGGGCAGTTCGCGCACAGCATACGCCGCGGCGTGAACATGGTGTATATCGTTGAAAACAATGGAGTTTATGGCTTAACCAAAGGCCAGTTCTCGGCCACCGCCGACAAAGGCTCCAAGTCCAAGCGCGGCATCGCGAATTCGGACGAGCCGCTCGACATGATCGGCATGGCGCTGCTGCTCGGCGCAACCTACGTTGCGCGCAGCTTCTCGGGCGACAAGCAACAACTGGTGCCGCTGATCAAGGCGGCGATCGAGCACAAGGGGGCGGCATTCATAGATGTGATCTCGCCGTGCATCGCGTTCAACAACCATCCCGGTTCGACCAAGAGCTACGAATACGTGCGGCAGCACAACGAAGCGGTCAACCGGCTTGATTTCATCGAAAGCCGCGAGGAAATCACCGCCGATTATGCGCCGGGCGCAGTCGTCAACGTCGCGCAGCATGACGGCTCGGTGCTGCGGTTGAGAAAACTCGCCGCGGAGTACGATCCGACCGACCGCATCAAGGCGATGAACTACCTGCAGCAGCGTACCGCCGCGGGCGAGGTGGTGACGGGACTGCTTTACATCGACCCCCAGTCCGTCGACCTGCACGAGCATATCAATACCGTCGAGACGCCGCTCAACCAGCTCGACGTGCGCGAACTGTGCCCCGGTTCGGTGGCGCTCGATCGCATCAACGCCGGCCTGCGCTAGCAGTCTGTCGGACTTTGCTAATATATGCAGTGACGAATGCAACCGGTATGGCTTTTGTCGAAGTCGGGGCGACAGACTGCTAAAATGGAAACCGATTTAGTTTATTCATTTTAGGAATTTGTCGGGGCCAAGTCCGACAAATTCCTAACGCCGCACCCCCGGCGTTTCGATCGGCAATCCCTGCGCACGCCACGCCAGGAATAATTCGAGGTCGAGGTACTCCGGGCTGCCGGCGGGCGGTATTTCCGCGCGCACCGCGTAGTAGCAGCTTCTGAAGCGCCGGTGCAGCGAGCCCGTGTTCTGCCATTCCAGGCGGTAGATCGGATAGGCGCTGCCATGCCCCTGGCTGATGGCCTCGTTCAGCAGCCGCCGCCCCCAGTTCTGCTCGTGGCAATGCGCGCATGACAGATTCAACTGACCCAGGCGGCGGTAATACAGATCGCGTCCATGCTCGAAGTTGCGGCGGTTCTGCCAGTCTATTTCGACCTTGAGCGGCATGCCGCGGGACTGGTGGGCAACATATGCGCTCAACGCAAGCAATTCTTCAGACTCGTATTTAAGCGGTTCGGCCTGCTGCTGACGGCTGCGGCAGGTATTGATGCGGCCTTCGAGATTGACGAGACGCGCCGCGGCGGGATCGATCGCGGGATAGCGCGCCGCCACCCCTTTCATGCTGTCGCGCGCGTCGTGGTGACAGCTCGCGCATGACTTGCCGCTGTTCCCCGCCGGCTCGCGCCACAGCTTCTCGCCGCGCACGATCCACAACATGCCGGGATTCGCAAAGTCGTCGGCCTGCAGTTTTCGCACATCTGCACTCGCGAATTCAATGCCGGATTTCAATGGATTCGGGCGCTGAGGCTCGGCCGCAGATGCCGCGAAAACCGCAGGAAAAAGGCAGAAAAGAAAATAGGCGGGATTAATGGGATTCAAATGAGCAAACCGGTTCCAATCCAGCACATTCCGTCCAATTGATTTACCCGGTTACGGAAATCGCGGCTCTCTCCGTGCCGCGATTTCCGCTGTCGTCAACCCAATCAAATACAAACTCGCCGCTCGCCTCGGCCACCGCGTAGAACTGCAGATAGGGATTGGCCGCGATGCCCGAACCCATCTCGGCGCGGAACACCTCGACCCCGTTGTAACGGCAGGTGAGGCGGTTGATGACATTCTTCGGAATCGCGCGGCCGTTGTTGTCGTAGCGAAAACCGGTTTCCATCGGGTGCCGGATCGCGATGCGGACCTCGATCACCTCGCCGCGTTTCGCCTCTCGCGGCAGCTGCACGCGCGCAACCATGTCAGGAGGCGTCCAGACAGGCGGACTCCGTGACTTCCACCTCGGCGCTCCCCGACCAGTACGAGCCGTCCGAGAGCTGCGCGACGGCGAGCAGGCGCTGCGTGCCGTTCAGCCGCACGCGCGTAACCACCTCCGCCCGGCCCGCCTTCGGGCCCAGATGAAACGTCGCCATGACGGGGCGCGGATTCCTTTCAGACAGCAGTGTGATGCTGCGCACGTGATCGGCGGCAGTCATCGGGCTTTCCACCTTCACCCTGAGCGGCACCGAGTGGCCGTTATCGGCAAGCCGCGGGGTGTCCACCGTCACGCGCCCGGGCCTGACCGGCACGCCGCCCGTGACCTGCCGGACGAGCGGGGCGAACGGATCGGGCTGGGCGCGCGCCGCGCGAGCCGGCAGCAGCGGGGCCGCGGCCAGGCCCGCCAGCACGGTGATGAAACGGCGGCGCGCGGACTTAGTCATCGCAAGGTGCGCAGGTAGGCGACGGTGTCCTCAACCTGCTGCGCGGTCAATACCGGCTTGCCACGCCAGGCTTCGGCCACCTGGTTGAGCCCGTCGACACGGTAATAGGACGGCATGATGGTATCCCGGTTCAGGCGCATGGAATCGACGATGCGCAATCGCAACTGGCCCTCGCTCAACCGCGCCCCGACGCCGGAAAGCGGGGGCGCCAGGTTGCCCATGAAGCGCGCCCCGGTTTCCGGCACGGCGTGGCACAGCAGGCAGTTGCCGTCACGCCCCAGCAGGACGTCGCGACCGCGTAGCGCATCGCCTGGAACTGCAGCGAGCGGCTCGCGGATCGCGTCGCCCTCCACGCGGTAGGGCGCCAAAGCATCCGGCGCCGCGGTGGCACAGCCCGCCACCGCGAGCAGCACCGCAAACCAGCCGGTCAAACGCACGCCAGCGCCGGACCCTGCGATCAAACGAGGGTCATGCCCTGTTTCTTGAGCGGCAGGGTCCGCACCGGTTTGCCGGTCGCAGCGTAGATGGCGTTCAGGACCGCCGGCGCCGTCACGCAGATTGTCGGCTCGCCGACGCCGCCCCAGAAGTCGTAGGTCGGCACGATAACCGTCTCGACCTTGGGCATCTGGGCCAGCCGCGCGGGCCGGTAAGTGTCGAAGTTCAGCTCCACGGCTCGCCCGTTCTGAATCGAGATCTCGTTTTGCAGCGTGTCGAACCCGTAAGCCACCGAACCTTCGACCTGGGCGGCGATCGTCGCCGGATTGACCGCATGGCCGCAATTGAGCGCCAGCACCATGCGATGCACCTTGACCTCGCCCTTGCTGCTCACCGAAACCTCGGCGACGGCAGCCGAGTAGCTGGCGTAGCCCATGAACTGCGCGATGCCGCGATAAACGCCGGCCGGCAGCGGTTTGCCCCAGTTGCCTTTTTCCGCCGCCGCATTGAGGACACCCAGATGCTTCGGATGGTTCTGCAGAATGGCGCGGCGGAATTCGAGCGGATCCTTGCCGGCCGCCCGCGCCACTTCGTCCATGAAGCATTCCAGAAACACGCCGTTCTGGTTGGTGTTGACGCCGCGCCAGGGACCGACCGGCACGTGCGTGTTGCGCATCGCGTACTCGATCATCAGGTTGGGCACGGTATAGCCGAACTGCGCGTCGTGGGGCTGGGGCCATAAACCCTGGAGCTGCCTGCGGTCCTTGCCTTCCTTGATGTTGTGCGGGGCCAGGTAAGCGTTGATCGACTGCCCGGATACGCGTATGTGCAGACCCACGAGATTGCCGCCCTGATCGATGCCGGCGGACAGCTTGCACTGCGCGATCGGGCGATAGAAGTCGTGCGCCTGGTCTTCTTCGCGGCTCCAGATCAGCTTTACCGGGACGCCCGGGAACTGTTTGGCGATGGCGGCTCCATGGCGCACGTAATCCTGCGTGCCGCCGCGCCGGCCGAAACCACCGCCGAGGCCGTGGTTGTAGGCCTCGCATTGCGCCAGCGGCAACCCGGACACCGTGGACAACGCCGCCATCGATGCTTCCGCGTTCTGGCTCGGCATCCATACCTCGGCCTTGTCCGCCGTGATCCTGACCGTGCAGTTCATGGGCTCCATGCACGCATGGGACACGAACGGCAGGCTGTAGACCGCCTCGACCTTTTTCGCGGCGCCCGCGATCGCCTTCAACGCATCGCCGTCATTCGTGTCGGCGAACGCATCGTTCGACGTCAGGCCCTCCTTGAGGTGGGCCGCGATCGTCGCGCTCGATACGGAGGCATTGGGGCCCTCGTCCCAGACGATAGGCAGCACGTCGAGCGCCGATTTGGCCCGCCACCAGGTATCGGCGACGACGGCGACGGTGGAGTCGTTGACCTTCACCGCGCCACGCACGCCGCGCCGGCCCGCAATTTTGGCCTCGTCGTAGCTCACGAGCTTGCCGCCGAACACCGGGCAAGCCTGGATCGCGGCGTGCAGCATGCCCGGCAGCTTGAGGTCGATCGAATAGATTTTCCCGCCGTTCAACTTGTCGGCCGTATCGAGCCGCTTCATCGGCTTGCCGGCGATCTTCCAATCCTTCGGATTCTTGAGCTTGATGCTCTTGGGATCCGGCGCGGTCAGCTTGGCCGCTGCCGTGGCCACCTTGCCGTAGCTCGTCGAGCGTCTGGAGGCCGCATGCGTGATGACGCCGTTGGCGACAGTGACTTCGCCGACCGGCACCTGCCACTCGTCGGCCGCCGCCTGCAGCAGCATCATGCGCGCGGCGGCGCCGCCCTGGCGGACGTAGTCCTGCGAAGTGCGGATGCCGCGGCTGCCGCCGGTCGCCATGTCGCGCCAGATGCGCTTGCGGGCGAGGTTCTGGCCGGGAGTAATCGGTTCGATGGCCACCTTCCTCCAATCACACTCGAGCTCCTCGGCGACGAGCTGGGCGAGGCCGGTGTGCGTGCCCTGCCCCATCTCCGCGCGCGCGATGCGGATGACACAGGTGTCGTCGGGCTTGACGACGACCCACGCATTGACCTCGGGGCCAGTGCCGGCGCCCTGCGCCGCGGCCGTGCCGATTCCAAGAGGCAGATAGAGTCCGAGCGCCAGCCCGCCGCCTGCCGCTGCGGAACCGACGATGAACTTGCGGCGCGCGAGATTCTTGATTTTGTTGCTGTGTGCTTTTGTCATGACGGATCTCCTCGGGCGTAGGAGTTTGTCGAACCCAAGTCCGACAAACTCCTGAAATGAAAAGCACTAAAGAATGGGACCAAGTTCGACAGGCTGCTAGGTCGTGCGATCGGCGGAGGCAACGGCACTATCCGCCCCGGCCGTATCAGCCGACATGTGAATGATGGAACCGCCGCCTTTGCCCGTGCCGGCTGCCAGGTGCACGGCCGCCCGGATGCGCTGATAGGTGCCGCACCGGCAGATATTGGTCATCGCATCGTCGATGTCCTTGTCGGTGGGCTTCGGTTTCTTCCTGAGCAGCGCCACGGCAGCCATGATCTGCCCCGACTGGCAATAGCCGCATTGGGGCACATCGAGTTCCGCCCAGGCCTTCTGCACCGGGTGCGAGCTGTCGCGCGACAGGCCTTCGATGGTGACGACCCGCTTGCCCGCCACCGCCGAGAGCGGCATCGAACAGGAGCGGACCGGCTCGCCATCGACATGCACGGTACAGGCGCCGCACTGCGCGATGCCGCAACCGTATTTGGTGCCCGTCATGCCGAGCACGTCGCGCAGCACCCACAACAGGGGCATTTCGGGCTCCGCATCGATCTGATGCGGTCTGCCGTTGATATCAAGTTGAATCATGACCTCTCCTCAGAACAGGGGTGCGGCAAGATTATTCCCGCAACCGGCAAGGGTCAAGCTGAACTTGGCGGCATCCCTGCCGGGCGCCGCCGGACGCGGCATGCCGCACCGCAACAGCCAGCGAATTACGGCATTTTTTTCCTCCTGTTCTCCGCGCCAAAGCAACGACTGCCGGTTCAGTATTAAGCAACACACCTGAATGGAGGCTGTGATGATGCTCGATGATGTGTACGGCAGTGATATCGACCGCTTCCCGCTGGAACAGGAGTTGGCAGACGACGTGTTGCCCGAGCTTGAGTGGGACGAGTCGGATGAGCAAAGCCTGGCTGCGGAACTGACCGGCCGGCATGACCTGGCCGACTGAACCGCCCGCAAACCCTTACACCCCCAGGCCGGCCACGCAGTTCCTGGCCCCTCTTTCCGTCAGCTCTGCCGGCCGGCCTTTTTCCAGCGCCGTCAGGCACGCGCTGGTATGCGCCAGAGGTAGACCTCGTTACCGTCTACCAGGGCCTTCCGTTCCGGCGCCCAATCTCCCATGGAAAATGCGTGAGAAACGATGCGGGTGCCGGGCCGCAGGTCCTTGATCAGCTTGGGACGCAACTTCAGGTTGAGCTCGGTCAGCAGGTAGAGTGTGACCACCGTCGCCTCGCTGATATCCGCTTTGAACAGATCGCCTTCGATAAACCTGACCCTGTCCGTCACCTTGGCGCGGGCGGCGTAGGCAGTGGCTTCCCGGATGCGTTCGGGGTCGATGTCTATCCCCACGCCGCGCGCGCCGTAGCGCTGCGCCGCCGTGATCACGATGCGGCCGT
>CAYIRZ010000160.1:0-7112 GCA_964365845.1 uncultured Streptomycetaceae bacterium | reverse complement strand
CGGCCAGACGCAGGATAGTGTCGTTGGCCATGTCGGCAACGGTGCGGCCCGGTACGTTGTAGAGCAGGACGAGCTGTTCGACCGCCTCGGCGATCGCCTTGAAGTGGCGGTACAGGCCTTCCTGGGTCGGCTTGTTGTAATACGGCACCACCGACAGGCTCATGTCGGCGCCCGACTCCCTGGCATAGGCCGAAAGCTCGATCGCCTCGCGTGTCGAGTTCGCGCCCGTGCCAGCGATGACCGGGACGCGTTTTGCCGCGTGCTCGACGGCGGTCTTGATCAACAGGCGATGCTCGTCGAAATCCACCGTCGGAGACTCGCCGGTAGTGCCGACGACCACGATACCGTCGGTGCCTTGCTTGATGTGCCAGTCGATCAGTTTGCGAAATGCATCGAAATCGAGGCCGCCATCCTCCAGCATCGGAGTCACTATCGCGACCAGGCTGCCTTGCAGCATTGCCATTTACCGGATTTTCCTGGAAAAAGGGGCAGTTACACCCTAGGAGTTAGTCGGACTTAGCCCCGACAAACTCCTAAAATTAAAAAAACCAAACCCGACAGGTTGCTAGCCAAATCGGGTTATTTTACCCCATTCGCCATGGCGCGGGATACCGGTCAGACCCGGCAAGGCAGGATTGGTTGCACTAGGAGCTTGTCGGACTTGGGTCCGACAAGCTCCTTAAACAAAACCGCCCTGGAAAAGAATGCGAAAGAACCTCAAACAGATCAGTCCGACAGGCTGCTAGCGCCTAGCTTTCCTGGCAGCAGTAGAACTGTTTCAGGAAGGCATCGCCGTCGTCCGCCGCTAGATCGGCCAGCAGTTCGCGGCAGGCACGTCCCACCGGCTCGGCCACTGCAACCACCACCGGATTCCAGCCCGCGCACAGCACTTCCACCCCGTAATCTTCGGGCTGGGGGGGGCCGGTAAGTGTGTTCGAGGTAGCCATGATCGTCGCTTGCATAGTCCAAGTATAAGTCGCGATAAATTACAAAATCCTTACAATGCATAACGACTGATCGCGAAAAAGGTTGAGCCTCGCCGAAAAATAATTTCAGGACAAATCAGGACGCCGAAATAAAGAGGGTTTCGCGAGCGGGATATTGACCCCCGCCCTTGACCAAGGGGGCTGCGTAAACATCACTGCGCCCCCTTTGGAAACCCCCGAAATCAGCCCTCGCGCCAAGAGCGCGGAAGCTATAAGTTGACGGCGCAGATCCGCTGCACCATCGCCGGTTTGGGCACGCTCACGAACACATCCTCGTAAGCGATGACCCTGAGCCGCCCGCGCACCACTTCCAGCAGTTCGCCGGACCGCAGCAGGAAATCGGGATTGCCGGGGCGGCCGTATTTCTCGTTGCCGACGGCAAAGGTCTCGTAAATCAGCGCGCCGCCGGGGGCGAGCGCCCCCAGCAGGTGCGGGAACAACGGCCGGTGCAGATAATTGGCAACGACAATGCCGGCAAACGTCTGGCCGGCATAAGGCCAGGAGCCGGATTCAAGGTCAGCGCACAGCGCAGTAATGCCCGGCACTCCGGCAAGCCCCGCCAGCGCAGCCGCGTCGCGGTCGACGGCGTCGACCGGGTGGCCGCGCGCCGCAAACCAGCGCGCGTGGCGACCGCCGCCGGCGGCGACATCGAGCACCCTGCCGCCCGCGGGAACCTGTTCCGCCCAGCGGCATACCCAGGCGGAAGGGGTATCGGAATGAGGATGCGCGGGGGTATCGGTCATGGCCCGATTATAAGAGCCCGTAACAAAATCAAAAAAATTAGCCGCCCATCCCTCATCCCTGACCCTTCTCCCGGAAGGAGAAGGGAAACAATTGCCTCCTCTCTCCCTTTGGGAGAGAGGTCGGGAGAGAGGGTTTGAACGCCGATAAACGCCGATGAAAATCTAAAACCGTAAGCCACAAAGAACACAGAGTTTTCTTTTCAATACCCCCTTGAGGGGTACACAGAGAGAATCCATAAAGATTATTTAAAACAATCGAATACGAATCATATCTCGTTACTTGTTTTTCCTCTGTGTACCCATCAAGTGGGTATTAAAAAGAATTCTCTGTGATCTCTGTGGCTAATGCTTTTGGGTTCCCTGTCACACGACGCGGAAATTTTTGAACTGCCACGGATCGGAGATATCGACGTCCTCCGGGAAAATCTTTCCCCGGTCCTTGAGCGGCGTCCAGTCGGAGTAGACGCCCACCTGCTTGCCGAGATAGGGGCTGGCGAGCTCGAGCATGCGCTGGAAATCCATATCGTCGGGATCGAGGATGCCCGCCGTCGGGTTTTCCATCGCCCACACCACCCCCGCCATCACGCCGGCCGCGACCTGCAGGCTGGTCGCGTTGTTGAAGGGCGCGAGCTTGCGCGCTTCGTGTATCGAGAGCTGCGAGCCATACCAGTAGGCGCCCTTCGCGTGTCCCATCAGCAGCGCGCCCAGCTCGTCGATGCCGTCGTAGATCTCATCCATCAGGATGCGCTTTTTCTCCGGCAGCGCCCAGTTCTTGCCCGCATACTCATATACCGACAGCACCGTGTCATCGCACGGGTGGTAGGCATAGTGGCAAGTCGGACGATAGGCAACCTGATCGCCGTTGCGCACCGTGTAGTAATCGGGAATCGAGATCGCCTCGCTGTGCGTGATGAGAAAGCCGTGGTAATGGCCTTCCAACGGCGTCCACGAACGCACGTGCACCGAGGCGCCGGGGCGCGTCAGGTAGATCGCGGCATCGCAGCCGTAGTCGTGGCGCATGCCATCGGCCGGGAAATGTTTTTCGTGCGAGCCCCAGCCCAGTTCGCACGGCTGCGTGCCTTCGCCGACAAAACCGTCCACCGACCAGGTATTGACGAATTCGAAACGCTGCTTGCCGGGATTGGCAACCTGGGTGTCGCGCTCGGCGCAGTGAATCACTTTCACGCCGAGCTTCATCGCCAGCCGCGCCCATTCGATCTTGCCCTTGGGAATGGCGGTTTCGCCGTGAATGTCGCGCGCGAGATTGACCAGGGCCTGCTTGACCCAGTGCGAGATCAGCCCGGGATTGGCGCCGTGGGTCGGAATCACGGTCGGCCCGCCGTTGCGGTGTTTACCGCGCAGCGCGAGCACCGCTTCGCGCAGACCGTAATTGGAGCGGCGCGATGCCGAAACGCTCTGGTCGGTGTAGCCGCCGACCCAGGGCTCGATGCAGGTGTCGAGATACATCGCACCCTTGGCGTAGCAGTACTCGATCAGCGCGACGCTGGAAACGTCTACGGAAAGATTGAGGAGGAAATCGCCTTTGCCGAGCAGCGGGTCGAGCAGCGCGCGATAGTTCTCGCGCGTGAGCGGGCTGACAATGAACTTTATGCCGTAGTGCCCGGCTTCCTTCTCGCCGCGCTCATCTGCGGTGACGATGGTGATGCGGTCCTTCGGCATATCGATATGCCTGAGCAGGAGCGGGAGCGTTCCCTGCCCCACCGCGCCGAAGCCAACGAAGACCAGTCTTCCCTGATATTTAACGTGCTTTTTCTGTTCCATCTCATAAACTGGGCGTTGCTGTTTTTCGGGAACCCGGAGTCTATCAATTTTCGGCATGCAACGCACCCCAGGCTGCGGCTGCCGGACATTCGCGTCTGGCAAAGACTGAATGAAAGCGCTTGCATCTTGGCGTGGGTTTTACTACCCTTGAAATCCGGACGTGGGGCAACAACAGCGCCGGGATGCGACCCGGGCCCTGTAGAATTCCTGAAACGAAAAAAAACAACGGTCCTCCGCGTTTGCCCCGCGACACACCAAAGGAGATGAAAATGAAAAGATCTGTCCCAAGCAGTAAATCCGCCTTCGTGCAGGTGCTTGCCCTGCTGGCGCTATGCGGTGCCGCATTCACAACCTCGGCACAGGAGAAATATCCGACGCGGCCGATCGAGTTCGTCGTGCCGTGGGGTCCCGGCGGCGGCGCCGATCAGCTCGCGCGCAAGATTGCCCCGGACCTGGAAAAAGCACTCAAGGTATCGCTGCCGGTGATCAACGTCGCCGGCGCCACCGGCCAGACCGGCCTCACCAAAATGCTCACTTCTCCGGCCGATGGTTATTCGATTTCCGTTCTGATTGCCGACACGCTCGCGCTGCAGATGGATCCGGCGACCAAATGGAAACCCGCCGACATCGTGCCAGCGGCGGTCATGATCCAGCAGCCCTCGGCCTTCTTCGTGGCGGAAAACAGCCCGCTGAAAACATGGAAAGATGTCGAGGCGGAAGCCAAAAAGCGGCCGCTCAAAGTCGGCGTCACCGGCTTCGGCAGCGCCGACGACCTGCACGTGATCTACTTCAACGGCAAGGGCCTGAAGCTCATATCGGTGCCTTTTCCCAAGCCGTCCGAGCGCTACAGCGCGATCCTGGGCGGGCACGCCGATCTGCTCTATGAGCAACTCGGCGACGTGAAGAGCTTCCTCGACGGCAAGCAGATGCGCCCCATCCTCATCTTTGCCGAGTCCCGTTTCCCGGCCTTCGGCGACGTACCCGTCAGCCACGAACTCGGTCACAAGATCGCGATCAGCCAGTTCCGCGCGATCGTAATGAAGACCGGCACCGACGCCGGCCGCGTGAAGGCGGTATCGGACGCGCTCGCCGTGGTGGCGGCTTCCGCCGATTACAAGAACTGGCTCAAGGACCAGTACGCCGATGAAAATAGCTTCGTCGGCGCGTCCGGCGGGGTCGCCTTCATGAAACGCGAACTCGACACCATGCGCCAGTACGCGCCCAAGAAATAAACCTAAAAAACAGCAATTCAGCCACAGAGAACACAGAGGACACAGAGAGAAACAAGGTTGTGATCCATTAGTTGATCTTTACCTGATGGGTGGACCACTGCAATGAAATAAGCCTTTAATTTTTTCTCTGTGTACCCCTCAAGGCACCCGTCAAGCGGGTATTGAAAAGAAGGGTATTGAAAAGAAAACTCTGTGACCTCTGTGGCAAAGTGTTTTTACAGGATTAAACAATATGGCTGCCGGCACCCGCCTCGCCCGAATCTTCCCCTACGCGATCGTCGGCGCAGCGGCCGGCTATCTCTATTACGTCGCCGCTCATTTCGAATTTCACCATCGCACCGGTACGCTGGGCCCCGATTTCTGGCCGCAAGCGATCCTGGCGCTGCTGATCGTGACCTGCGTCTACGAAATCGCCAGGCGCCTGTTTTCAGGCACGGCGGACCATGAGGTCGGGGGCGTGCTGGAGGAGATCGTCGAGGAGTCCGCCGAAAAGCATGCCGACATGGGCGCCGCCGCCGCAATCGAAAGCCATCCCTGGCTGCTGCTCGCGGGCATGGCGTTGACGGCGCTGTACGTGTCCCTGGTCCACAAGCTCGGCTTTTTTCTTGCCACCACCACTTATCTGGCGTTGTTCATCGCGCTGGGCGGCTACCGCAGATGGGGCGTGATCGCAGCGGTGAGCCTGGTTGGCACGCTGCTGCTGCTGTTCTTTTTCATGAAGGTGGTCTACGTCTCGCTGCCGATCGGCGAGGCGCCGTTTTCCGCCATCACCCTGTTTCTGATGCAGGTCATGGGCATACGCTGATGGAAGGCACGCTGCACAATCTGGCCATCGGCTTCGCGCACGTCTTCGAGCCGTTCAATCTGCTGGTCCTGGTGGTGGGCATCGTTCTGGGACTCCTGGTCGCGGTGCTGCCGGGGCTGACGCTGGTGATGGGCGTGGTGCTGGCGCTGCCTTTCACCTACAGCATGCACGTGATCCCGGCCATCATCCTGCTCACCGCCATGTACGTGTCGGGCACCTACGCCGGCGCCTGGACTTCGATCCTGTTCCGCGTGCCGGGCGAGCCGATCGATGTGCCGCTGCTGTGGGACGGCTATCCCATGGCGCGCAAGGGCGAGGCCGCCTACGCGCTCGGCTGGACGCTGGTGTCGGCCCTGATCGGCGGCCTGGTCGCGGCAACGGTCATGGTGCTGCTGGCGCAACCCATAGCCAGGATCGCGCTCACGTTTTCCACGCCGGAATATTTCGCCATCCTGTTCTTCGGGCTGGTAAGCGTGGTCTCGCTGGGAGGATCCTCGCTCGCCAATGCGCTGATCAGCCTGTTCGCCGGACTGCTGATCGCCACCGTCGGCGTCGACGACACCTACGGCACGCATCGTTTCACCTTCGGCGTGCCGCTGCTTGCGGACGGCATCGATTACCTGGTGGTGATGGTCGGCGCCTACGGCCTCGGTGAAGTCTTCCTGCGCCTGGAGCAGGGCTTCAAGTCGGCGCCGCTCGAGGCCGTCAACGAAATCAGGACGCGCCTGCCCAGCGTTCGCGAAATGCTCGACAAAAAGGGAACGTTCGTGCGCGGCAGCCTGACCGGCATCATCGTCGGGCTGGTTCCCGGCGCTGGCGCGACCGTCGCGTCTTTCCTGTCCTACGGCATCGAAAGCCAGTATGGAAAACGCCGCAAGCTGATGGGCACCGGCATTGCGGAAGGCATCATCGCGCCGCAAACCGCCGCCACCGCTTCGGTCGGCGGCGCCATCATTCCGCTGGTCACCATGGGCATCCCCGGCAGCGGCGCGACCGCGATCATTCTCGGCGCCTTCCTGCTGCACGGCCTGCAGCCGGGCCCGCAGGTGTTCGCCACCTCGAGCAACATCGTCTACGCCATGTTCGCCTCGGTGTTCGTCGGCATCCTCGTCATGTGCGTGATCGGCTACTTCGCCACCAAATTCATGGTGCGGGTACTCGAGTTTCCCGAAGTCATCGTCTCGGCCTACGTCGTGATGTGCTGCATCCTCGGCGCGTTCGCCGCGCGCAACAACCTGTCCGATGTCTGGCTGCTGGTGATTTTCGGGGGCGTCGGTTATGTGTTCGAGCGTTTCAGCTTCCCGGTGACGCCGCTGGTGCTGGGCGTGATTCTCGGCCCGCTCGCCGAATCCGCGTTCATGACCACCATGATCAGCTACAGCAATGACTGGACCGTCTTTTTCACGCGGCCGATCAGCGGTACCCTCATGGCGGTGGCGATCATCACGCTGATCTATCCCGTGATCAGGCATATGCGGCACCAGCGCAAAGCGGCGAACTGAAGAACGATCTAGGAGTTTGTCGGACTTAGCCCCGACAAACTCCTAAAATGAAAAAAACTAAA
>CAYIRZ010000159.1:3156-7132 GCA_964365845.1 uncultured Streptomycetaceae bacterium | reverse complement strand
TTCCCGGCAGTTGATCAACTCCCTCCCTTGCGCGAAGCGCGGGGGAGGGTTGGGGAGGGGGCAACTTACGCGACGACGCGTACCTTCAGCACGGGCAGGTCGCCGATCCCGGCTTCGATCATGTCTCCGGGTTTCGCCGGGCCTATGCCACCGGGAGTGCCGGTCATGATGATGTCGCCGGGCTCCAGCGTGTAGTACTCGGAAATGAAGGCGACGATCCCGGGCGTAGGCAGGATCATCTGCTTGATGTCCGACTTCTGTTTGTACTCGCCGTTGACCTTGAGCCACAGCGCCGCCGTTTCCGGGTGCCCCATTTTCGACGCAGGAATGATTTCGCCGACCGGGGCCGATTGCTCGACGTCCTTGCCGACTTCCCACGGCAAGCTGTTGTCTTTTGCCCACAACTGCAGGTCGCGGCGCGTCATGTCGAGCCCCACTGCGTAACCCCAGATGTGCTCGTTCGCGCGCGCGGCCGGAATGTTGGCGCCGTGCTTGCCGATGACCGCGGTGAGCTCGCACTCCCATTGGTAGTTGGTGGTCTTGCTCGGGTATTTGATGTCGGTGACTGCGCCTGCCTCGCACGGCACGAGATGATTGACCGCTTTGGTAAACATGAAAGGCGGCACATCCCCGGTTATTCCCATTTCCCGCTTGTGATCCAGATAATTGAGCCCCATGCAGAAAACCCTGCGCACGGGAAACCGCTCGGCGCTGCCGGAGACGGCCAGCGTGGGTACTTCCCAGATCGGAATTGCCAGCTTCACAGTCTGTTTTTCTTCGGATGATTTTCTGGCGGATTATTTACCGTCGAGTCCCGCGAGCTTCCTGAAATTCGGTTCCGCGTGCGGGAACGGCGGCAGCGACCAGGTGCCGGTGCCGACCGGCCGGATGTCGCGGTCGACCATGACTTCCACCAGATACGGCTTGTTGGCCTTGATCGCGGTTTCGAGCGCGCCTTCGAGATCGGCGGCGCGGTCAACGCGCGCGGCCTGGGCGCCCATCGAGCGCGCCAGCATCACGAAGTCGGTGCTGAAGAGTTTCTTGGTCTTGTCGATCTGGAAGCTCGTTGCGAGTTCCTGGCCGAACATGCCCAGTTGCATGTCGCGGATCGAGCAGTAGCCGTAATTGTTCCACACCACCCACACGGCAGGTATGTCGTATTCCACCGCGGTGGCGAGAATGTGCGGCGTCATCAGGAACGAGCCGTCGCCGACCACCGCGATCGCCGGGCTCTCGGGCTGCGCGAGCTTGGCGCCGAGGATGCCGCAGGTGGCGAAACCCATCGAGGCAAAGCCCCATGATTGCAGCAGGTGGCGCGGGCGCCGCGCCTTCCACAGCTGCACCACCCAGTTGTGATGCACGCCGACGTCGGTCGCGAAAATGGCGTTTTCGGGAACCACGCGCGACAGGCCCTGCATCAGGCGCTCGGGGCGCAGCGGCGATTGGTCGCTGACGGCAAACGGCGCCTGATAATCATCCCATGCTTTCTTGCAGTCGCGCAGTCTGGCGACCCAGTCGTCGTAAGTTTTGGGTCCGGTTTTGACTTTTTCCCGCGCGCGGCGCGTGAGCACTTCGAGGCTCGCGCGTATGTCGCCGAGGATGCCGAGGTGCACCGGGTAGTTGCGCCCGATCTCGGACGGGTCGTTGTCGATCTGGATCAATCGGGTGGGCGGGATCGTGAGCGTGTAGCCGTTGATCCACGCGCTGGTGGCGCGGTCGTCGAAGCTGCAGCCGAGCGCGAGCAGGACGTCGGCATTGCGCGCGGCTTCGTTGGCGGCATAGGGGCCGTTCCTGCCGATGGGGCCGAACGCGAGCTCGCTGGTTTCGTCAATCGTGCCTTTGCCGTTGGGGCTGGTCACCACCGGGATGCGCACGAGTTTGAGGAACGCGAGCAGCACCTCGGTCGCCTCGCCGATCAGGCCGCCCTGTCCGACCAGTATCACCGGACGCCGCGCGGCCAGCAGCAAGTCGAGCGCCTGATCGAGCGCATCGAGATCGCCGGGCGCACGCTGCTTCACCAGCGGATCGGGATCGGGGACCTCGACTTCGGCCGTTTCCTGGAACACGTTGAGCGGCACGTCGATGTTCACCGGGCCGGGACGGCCGGTGCGCAGCAAGCCGAACGCCTGCTTCATGGCGAGCGGCAGCATTTCGACGCGCGTCGGCTGAAAGCTTTTCTTGACCAGCGGCCGGATCACCGACGGAAAGTCGCCCTGGAAGTAGCGGCCGGTTTCCTGGAAGGGCATACGGTTGAACTGGGTGGTGGGCACGTTGCCGGTGATCGCGAGGAAAGCCGATGAATCCATCATCGCCCCGGCGAGCGCGACCGGCAGATTGCACGAGCCCGGCCCGCACGAGGTGTAGGTCGCGACCGGTTGATGGCGGACCTTGTAGTAGGCGTCGGCCATGTAGCCCGCGGCCTGCTCGTGGTGCACCGAGATCGTCTTGATGCGGTCGGCGGCGCTGCACGCGGCGTCGAGAAAGCCGATATTGCCGTGCCCGCACACGCCGAACAGGTAGGGCACTTTTTCCTTGATCAGATACTCGACGATGATTTCGGCGCCCTTGAGCGTTTTGCGCGCGGGCTGGCCGGCGCCGGGTTCGCTGTTCATGCCGGAAGTTCTGGGGAGAGGGGTATCCATGGTCGTTTCCTTCGGCTGATGTGGCCCTTAGAGCCCGTAACATAATGAAACGCGAGGAGGGTTGCCGTGAATTCTAGAAGCTCCCTCTCCCCTTATCAAGAGCAATAAAAATCGCGCGGCGCCGACGCAGCGGTTTTGCGGTTGATGCGGTGCCGGCTGTGCTGCATAATCGTTACATAAAACGCGGATGCGCACGGCATCCGATCACCTTCACCCGGCCCGGAGATTGCAACCCCCATGGCACGTGCCCGTAAACAGCCGCACGAGCTGCGCAGCCATTGCTGGTTCGGCGCCAAGGATCTGCGCTCGTTCGGCCATCGTTCGCGCACGCTGCAGATGGGTTACACGCGCGAGGATTTCGCCGGCAAGCCGGTGATCGCGATCATCAACACCTGGAGCGACATCAATCCCTGTCACGCGCATTTTCGCCAACGCGCCGAGGAAGTGAAGCGCGGCGTATGGCAGGCCGGCGGTTTCCCGCTGGAGATGCCGGCGATCTCCCTTGCCGAACCGTTCCAGAAACCTTCCACCATGCTCTATCGCAACCTGCTGGCGATGGAAACCGAGGAGTTGCTGCGTTCGTACCCGGTCGATGGCGCGGTGCTGATGGGCGGTTGCGACAAGACGACGCCGGCGCTCATCATGGGCGCGACCAGCATGAATCTGCCCTCGATTTTTGTGCCGGCGGGGCCGATGCTGCGCGGCAACTGGCACGGCGAACCGCTGGGTTCGGGCAGCGATTCCTGGAAGTACTGGGCGGAGCTGCGCGCCGGAAAAATCGACGAGAACGCGTGGCGCGAAGTCGAAGAGGGCATCGCGCGCTCGCCCGGCCACTGCATGACCATGGGCACGGCTTCCACCATGACCTCGGTGGCCGAGACGCTGGGGTTGACGCTGCCGGGCGCGGCCTCGATTCCGGCGCCGGACGCCAATCACGCGCGCATGGCATCCGTGAGCGGACGGCGCATCGTCGAGATGGTGTGGGAGGATCTCAAGCCTTCGGACATTCTGACGCGCGAGGCTTTCGACAATGCAATCACCGTGATCCATGCGCTGTCGGGTTCGACCAATGCCATTATTCATCTCATCGCGATGGCGGGTCGCGCCGGCGTCGCGCTTGGCCTCGAACGCTTCGACGAGATCGCGCGCGGGACGCCAGTGCTCGCCAATGTCCGGCCCGCCGGAAAAAAATATCTGATGGAAGATTTCTACTACGCCGGAGGTTTGCGAGCGTTGCTCGCAAACCTTAGGGAAAATCTCGAAATTCATTGTCTGACGGTCAACGGGAAGACGCTGGGACAGAACATTGAGGGGGCGCGCACTTACAATGAGGA
>CAYIRZ010000159.1:0-3056 GCA_964365845.1 uncultured Streptomycetaceae bacterium | reverse complement strand
TGCCGATCCCGAAGAAGCTGCTGAAAAAAGGCGTGCGCGACATGGTGCGGATTTCGGATGCGCGCATGAGCGGCACTTCGTATGGCGCGTGCGTACTGCACATTGCTCCCGAATCCTTCGTCGGCGGCCCGCTGGCATTGGTGCGCGATGGCGATCTGATCGAGCTCGATGTCGAGGCCCGCAAGCTCGAACTCAAGGTAGACGCTGCCGAACTTGCCAGGCGCCGCGCTGCGTGGAAACCATCCGCGTCCCACTATGAACGCGGGTATGGCGCGCTTTATACGAAACATATTACGCAGGCGGACCAGGGCTGCGATTTCGACTTTCTGCATCATGGTCCGCCGACGCCCGATCCGGAGATTCATTAGAAAGGAGTTTTTCAAGTGGAATTGCCAGTCAATAAATTCAAGCAAGCCATCAAATCAGGCAAGCCGCAAATCGGCATCTGGTCGAGCTTGTGCAGCCATATCTCGGCAGAGGTATTGGCGGATGCCGGTTTCGACTGGGTGCTCGTCGACACCGAGCATTCGCCCAACGAGCTGCCGCTGGTGCAGAATCAGCTTGACGCGCTGACCGGCGGAACAGCGGAACCCATCGTGCGGCCGGCGTGGAACGACACGGTGCTCATCAAGCGCTATCTGGACGTGGGTGCGCGAACCCTGCTGCTGCCCTATGTTCAGAATGCGGAGGAAGCGCGCCGCGCCGTTGCTGCCACGCGCTATCCGCCACAGGGAGTGCGCGGCGTGTCCGGATGCACGCGCGCCAACCGCTACGGACGCATCAAGGATTATTTCAAGCGCGTGCATGACGAGCTGTGCGTGCTGGTGCAGGTCGAGACGCGCACTGCCATGGCAAACCTCGAGGAGATCGCCGCGGTCGAGGGCGTCGACGGCGTCTTCGTCGGCCCCAACGATCTTGCCGCCGATATGGGTTATCTCGGAAACTGGCAGCACCCCGAAGTCTGGAAGGTCATGGAAGACGCAGCGAAGCGGATCAAAAAAGCCGGCAAAGCCCCCGGCATCTTGGTCGGCGAGGCTGACGGCAAGCGTTGTCTCGACATGGGCTACCTGTTTGTCGCCGTGGGCTCCGATCTCGTGATGCTCGCGCGCGGCACCGAGGCGCTGGCGGCAAAGTTCAAAGTCTGATGCAATCTGCGCCCGCTGTAAGCGCATCGGAGTAAGGCCACCGTAAACAGATAGGAGAGAATCATGCGCAAGTTTTTGCTGACGATCGTGTTGTCCGTGCTTGCCGGTAGCGCGGCGGCCGCAGAAATCAAAGTGTTCTGCCCGGGGGCGGTGCAAGGGGTCGTATCCGAACTTGCACAGACCTTTCAGCAGTCGACAGGGCACGCGGTCAAGTTCGAGTATGGCACTGCGGGTGCCGTGGCAAAGCGAGTAACCGGAGGCGAAGTGGGCGATGTGGCGATCACCACGGCAGCTGGCCTCGCCAGGCTCGCGGAACAGGGCCTCATCGTCGTTGACTCGCGCCGTGATCTTGGAGAGGTGGGCGTGGCCGTTGCGGTACGCTCGGGCGCGCTGGCGCCGGATGTGTCCACCCCCGACGCGTTCAAGCGCGCAATGCTCGGCGCGAAATCAGTAATGTATGCGGATCCCGCGCTGGGCGGTCAAAGCGGCATACACACCGCGCGGGTCTTCGAAAAACTCGGGATCGCGGAGGCTATGAAACCCAAGACTGCGCTGCGCCCCGGTGCGCCGCAGGGGCTGGTCGAGGTTGCGAGAGGCGACATCGAGATCGGCATCGGACAGATGAGCGAGATCGTGGCGGCCAAAGGCGTGCAGCTGGCCGGCCCATTGCCGCGCGAATTGCAGAACACGCTGACGTTTTCGGCAGGCGTGTTGGCGAGTGCCGTTGCGCAAGACGCAGCGCGCGCATTCATTGGGCATCTGACTTCATCCGCCGCGCGCGATAAGTTCAAGGCGGCGGGCTTCACCCTGCCGAATTGAAAATCGACGCTGCGACTGCGCGCCGCGAAGCGCATGACGACAACGGCAAGCGTGCGTGATGTTTAAAGCGGCCCCGATCCTGACTGCGCTGGTTGTCGCCACGGCTGCCGCCATTTTTTTTGCGCCGCCGCCGTCCGGCCTTTCTTCTGCCACCATGCACGCCGCAGGGCTGGTGGTGCTTGCCATCGGCCTGTGGGCGTTCCATCTTCTTCCCGAGCACATCACCGGGCTGATCTTCATGGCGCTGGCCGTGCTGTTCGCGGTGGCGCCGCCCCAGGTGGTGTTCTCGGGCTTCGCCTCGGCCACGATGTGGCTGGTGTTGGGCGGTTTGTTCATCGCCGAAGCGGTGCGGGCGACTGGCCTGGGCGAACGCCTGGCGCGCCTGCTGCTCGACCGCTATACCGCGTCCTATGTCGCCGCGCTGATCGGGGTGTCGGTGGTCGCGACGCTGCTGGCTTTCCTGATGCCCGCCACGATCGGGCGCGTGCTGCTGCTGGTCCCCGTCATTTCCGCGCTGGCGGCCCGCATGGGATTCGAGCCCGGAAGCCAGGGCTACAACGGGCTTCTGCTGTGCGCGATCGTAACCACTTACCATTCGGGTACGGGGATCCTGCCTGCCAGTGCGCCGAATCTGGTGCTGGCAGGGGCGGCGGAAACGCTGTATGGCTTGCAGGTCACGTATGCCGAGTATTTCCTGGTGCAGTTTCCGGTGCTGGGGCTGCTCAAGCTCGGGGTCAGCATCGGCGTCTTGTTGCTGTTTTTCCCGGCACAGCCCAGGCCGGCGCCGGCCGCAGCGCCTTTGGCGCCGACCACCGCTGCCGAGCGGCGGTTGTCGCTTATTCTCCTCGTCGCAATTCTGTTCTGGGCGACGGATTTCCTGCACCATATCAAAGCGGGCTGGATTGCCCTCGTCGCCGGCATCGTGTGCATGATGCCGCGCATAGGCGTCATTCCGATGAGCGCCTTCAACGAGAAAGTGCGCTACGGCCCGTTTTTTTATGTCGCTTCGATACTTGGGCTGGGTGGCGTGATGACCGAGACCGGGCTTACCAAGGTGATCGGTGACATGTTTATCAGTGCGCTCGACGTTTC
>CAYIRZ010000158.1:0-7156 GCA_964365845.1 uncultured Streptomycetaceae bacterium | reverse complement strand
AATCACTGCCAGCACAATCTGCGGGTTGTCGGCTGGCCTTGGGCAGCGACCGGGAGGACAGCGATGCTGTCCGGTAGCGCTGCGAGCGCGGGCGCTAATGCAGCAACACATCCGTCACCACGATGGTCGCAACGCCGGTAGCGATCAACGCGATTTGCCATGTCGTACTGCGCGCGTCCGTGCTGCGGTGCATATGGGGAATCAGGTCGGCCACCGCGATGTAAATAAAGCTCGCTGCGGCAACCGCGAGAATGTATGGGATTGCCGCCTGCGCATCCTCCAACAGGAGATAACCAATGATCCCGCCCACGACCGAGGCAAGGCTCGACAGGAAGTTGAACAGCAGCGCCTTGCTTCTGGCATAACCCGAGCTCAGCAGCACCATGAAATCGCCCAGTTCCTGCGGGATTTCGTGCGCAACCATCGCCAATGCCGTCGCCACCCCCAGTTTGACATCGGTCAGAAACGCAGCCGCAATTGCTATCCCATCCACGAAGTTATGAAAACCATCGCCGACGAGTATCATCATGCCGGTGCGTCCACCGATGTGCTCGTGCAGGGGCATATCGCCGTGCTCGTGCTGATGGCGCCATAGCGCCGCCTTCTCAAGCAAAAAGAAGCCCAATACGCCGGCCAGCGTCACCGCACCGATTGCCCCTGCATCGCTGCTCTGCTCAAATGCCTCCGGAAGCACATCAAGAAACGCCACCGCCAGCAGCACCCCCGCCGCATAGCTCACCAGACGCGGGATCCACGCCGACAACACGGTGAAGACAAGCAGCCCGGCCAGCAGCATGCTCAGCGCGCCGGCTACAAGCCCGGCGCCGATAATCCACAGCAAAGTCACGTCCATCCTGCCTTACCTCCCTCTGTCATGACGCAGCTCCTCCGGAGGCAATGCTTTGCTCGCCGAAGGCTCCTGACTTGGCCGAAAGTTCGCGATAGATCTGTTCCACAGTGGCGGGGGTCGCCCGCTCGCGCGGTCACTTCGCGAACTCGCCCAGTTCCGCGCGAATGCCGTTCTTGATCTCATCCACGGATTTCCTCGCGTCCCGCATCGCACGGATTTGATTCCTCACCCACTACAAAACCGGTGTTCATTGCCGCCCCGGGACCCTTGATGGCGTAGACGCCTTCAGCTAGTTTGATAGCCTCGTCCTGGCTGAAGGAGACGAGCAGAAAGAAAAAGAACAGGAATACAAAATACCGCGAAATGCCGCGTTTCATGGTCTATCCCTCCAATGGCAAACTCCGCTCGGGCGAAGCGTAGTTGAGATTCTGCACACGAAGCAAACGAGCGTCCAGTCAAGGGCGGTGTAAGCAGCACTAAGCAAGGCCACCATGCTGACACGCCGCAGTTTTCGCCGCGCGGCCACGGAACACTGCCTACCGAGTGCGACCTCGCGGCCCGGCGGGCGATGCGGCACTTAGCCTACTTCCTGAGCTTGCCCCAGAGCTCGTCCAACCGCGCATAACGGCCGCAGCCGGTCACGTAGAACTTGTAGCGCACCGGGTTCTTCATGTAGTAATCCTGGTGATAGTCCTCCGCCGGCCAGAAATCGCCCGCCTTTACGATCGGCGTCACGATCGGCTGCTTGAAGGGCTTTTCCTTCTCCCACTTCGCCTTGGAGGCCTCGGCAAGCCGCTTCTGCTCCTCGTCGTGCCAGAAGATCGAAGGCCGGTATTGCGAGCCGACGTCGCAGAACTGCCGGTCCTTCACCGTGGGATCGTGGTTCACCCAGAACTGCGCGAGCAGCCGCTCATAGCTCACCTTCTTCGGGTCGTAGGCGACTTGCACCACCTCGGTGTGGCCGGTGGCACCCGAGGACACCTCCTGGTAGGTCGGGTTCTTTTTGCTTCCACCCATGTAGCCGGAGGTAGTCGAAATTACGCCGGGAACCTTATCCATCGCCTCCTCCGTGCACCAGAAGCAGCCGGCGGCGAAGGTGGCTTTGGCAAGTCCGCTCGGCTGGCTTTGGGCAGAGACAGGGAGGGCTACGATGGCGGCCAGCAGGGCAAGAAGTCGGACAAACATGACTGATGGCTCCTTTCAAGGCGTTGCGGGGTTAGTCGCTGTTAAGACCGATAGCTTACGCTTCAGTTCGGCGGGTACCGCGTCGATTGCGGGCCCGTCGCGGCTTGGTTGGCGCGGAGCGGGCGCCAATGTTTACCGTTAAATTGTCTCGCGCGACAACGGTCGCGCCATCCGATCGGGCGTGCCCGGGAGCGACAGGCCGCGCCGCCACTCAAGAACGACGGCCACTGCGAGGATTGCGGTCCCGGCTGCCGCGACATAAATCCGCACCGGCTCGAAGTAAGTCAGCAGCAGTTCGCCGCCGAAGAGCAGCAGAAGAATCTTGTTGCAGACCGGGCAGGCAACCCCGAGAAAGCCGATCACACCACCGACGCCCGCCGTGCGGTCGGCGCAGGCGGGACGCCTGATCGCCACATAGAGGCCGAAGAGGATCGAGAGCGCGCCCAGCAATCCGATTTCCCAACCGCCGGCGGGCGTCATGCGCATGAACAGCGGGTTGTTCCATAGCGCGGAGACGGTACCGAGACCGAGAAAGGCGAGTAACGCCACGGCGGCACTCTTCGCCCATTGGCGCAGAGACGGGTTCGAGAGAAGCATGTGCGACGACTTTCCTGCTGCGGTTGACGGCAGTATACCGCACAACATTCCGCACCGCGCTTCGCGCAACTTCTAGTGTCATCAGCAGGTCGCCGTCCAGAACGAACCGGATACAGCAGACCCCCGCCTTGGGCACAGCGCGTGCCTGATGCCGTGGACGGACTGAACTTCCCGCACGGGTGTGCTGTCACTCACCATGAGTCGGACAGGCCATGAACTGGATATTCCGATCCAAGAGGCTGTCCCGAACCTTGTATCCGATGCTTCGTTTTCTCCGAAACTTGCCCTTGAAAGCCCTCCGCAAAACCAAGATCAATAACCAGAGGCAGCCTGTCGGATGTCGGGGCTAAGTCCGACAGACTTCTAACAGTCTTCAAGGAACCATTCTTTCGGCTATGATGTCAGAATATCCGAATATTCAGCTTGTCAAACCTCAAACCAGGAAAGGATCAAACATGTACGGCTTTAGCACCACCCTCGATGCTCCGTTCAACGCAGTGGTTGACCGCGTAGTCGAAGCACTCAAGAAGGAAGGTTTCGGCGTCCTCAGCGACATCGACGTCAAGGCGACGCTCAAGGCCAAGCTCAATATCGATCGCAAACCTTACCGCATCCTCGGCGCTTGCAACCCGCCGCTCGCGCACCGCGCCATCGAGGCCGACCCCGACATCGGTTTATTACTACCGTGCAACGTGGTGGTGCGCGAGGAGGAAGATGGAAAAATCTGGATCGGCTTCATGGATCCCGATGCGGTTCTGAAACTGGTCGATAAACCCGAGGTGCACGCGCTCGGCAAGGAAGTCCGGGCCAAGCTGGAGCGGGTTCGCGACAGCCTGAAAACCTAGTTTGCACCATCTCGCGATCTATGATCTGCTGGTTTGATCTATATCAATACGAGTCCGTGCCGCATGAGGAAAATGTTCGCTATGAAAAAATGGAGGGCATTGTGCGGCGGGTACGCACGAGTGGCGGCGGTCATGGCCGCCCTGCTCCTCGTCCCGCTATCCGCCGTTGCCGCCGGCACGGATACTCATGCGCCTGTCGCCGCAGAAAACAGCGGCAGCCAGCACGAAGGCAATGCCGACAGCCGCCTGAACGAACCTGACTGCACTACCCCCGCGAGCGGACAGTACTTCTGTTGTCATCTTGTATCTCCCCACCCTCAGGCGACCAGCCCGGTCCGACCGCTTGACGGTGACCAACCGGCGCTAGCCGCGCATTACGCTTTCCCTCTTCAGCATCAAGCTGCTGCGCCGTCCGTGATCCTTTCAGCACGCGTTCCGATTCCCGGCCCTCCTTGCTTCATCCTATTCGGCAGCTTTCGTAGTTAGCGTCGCGCCCTCCCGGAGGGCGCCTCCCGGCAGGTTCTCGGCGGCGGATTATCACCCGTGGATATCTGCCCGAGACAGATATCCCAATAGTTTTCGGTCGAAATACCATTCAAAAGGAGTTTAGCTATGAGAACGATGATGCTTCGCAAGACATTGATTGCTGCCGCGCTGGCAGCAGCGGCGGCTCTCGGCACGCTCGCGCATGGTGCGGAGCCCAGGGTAAAAGTGTTGTCCGCAGCGGAGGATGCGGCGCAGAAGACCGTGCTGATCGGCCGCAACGTGGCCGAAAACATGATCGTGATATTCGAGCTGGAGCCGGCGAAAGGCATGTGGATGGAAATGGGCGGCAAGTGGGCCGAGCATCCAATAGGCAAGGGTGAACTCTTTCACGTCGAAGTCAAACCGGTTGATCCCGGGTCCAAGACGCGCATCTCCTACGCCGATGTCAAATTCAGCGCGATGAACCGCGACAACAAGAAAAAAGTGTCGGGCACGCTGCATCCGATGTGGGGCGGCAGCGGTCTGCATTACGCCTATAACAGCCCGCTCGCCGGCGACGGCACCTACGAGGCAACAGTCACGGTGGGCGTGCCGGCCTTCGGGCGCGACGCGAAGAACAAAGACCTGTGGACAAAACCGGTTACCACCAAATTTCACTTCAAGCTCGCGGGCGGAAAACTCGTGGAGGTCACGGAACCCGCGCCCGAGCCGAAGTGATCGGAAAAAGTAGGAAATCGTTTTTTACCACCGTGCCTTAGCTTTGAAAGGAGAACTTGCAATGAGAAAGCCGTTGTTACTCGCGTTACTGACCACGCTCGCGCTAAGTGCGCCGTACGCCTCCGCGCAGCCTGCGACCAAGCCTGAAGCCAAGCCCATGGCACCCGCCATGGACATGGACAAGCAGATGGCGCAGATGCAGGAGAATATGAAGCGCATGCAGCAAGGAGTTTCAAATGACACTCGCGAATAGATTTGCGTCACTCGCCGCGGCGCTTTTTTTCCTGGTGGCGGCTCCCGCCGCCGGAGCGGCATCTGCTGCGGCCGGATTAGAAACGCAAACGAGTTCCGCCGGTGGCGTGACGGTCAAGGTCACCCCAAAAAACATAGCGGGCGACACGACTACCTGGGAGTTTGCAGTCGTGTTCGACACCCATAGCCAAGACTTGAGCGACGACCTTTTGAAATCCGCAATGCTGCTCGACCCCGAAGGCAAGCAGAACGCGCCGATCGCGTGGGAGGGCGCTGCTCCCGGGGGTCATCACCGCGAAGGCGTGCTGCGTTTCAAGGCACTTTTGCCGCGCCCGCAAGCGATCGAGCTGCAGATCACGCGCCCGGGCGAAACGGCGGCCCGCTCGTTCCACTGGCAATTGAAATAGAGGCCGATGGCGTAAATCGAGCGCGGCCATGTCGGACTTACATCATCTCGGAGAAATTCCATGGATGCGGAAAGCCTGAAAAGCCTCGGCTGGCTGCTGTTATGGGGCGGGTTGTTCTTCGTCATGATGCGCTACGGCTGCGGCGCTCACATGATGGGTGGTCACGGCCACGGTGGTCATGGCGGTCACGGCGACGCAACGCCGGGTGGAGATGCCAAAGACCTGGTATGCGGCATGACCGTCGATCCACAGAAGGCCGGAGCGGCGGCCGTGCGGGAAGGCAAGACCTATTACTTCTGTTCAACCTCGTGCCGCGACAAATTCGAGCAGGCACCGGAGAAATACGCTGGCGCTTCCGTGCAGAGCGGACATCAGCAAGGAGGACACCATCATGGGTAAGCTCGATTGGCGCGTTGTCGGATTCGCATCCGGTTCGTTTCTAGCGGTTTCCTACGTTATCTGCGTGGCTTACGACCTGGCCTTTGATCAGCGCATGTACGAAGCCTGGCTGAAACTACTGCCGGGATTCACCTGGCTCACTTGGTCAAGCTTTCTGCTCGGACTGGTCGAAACGTTTCTCTACGGCATTTACATCGGACTGGTGTTCGCCCCGTTATACAACTTTTTCGTTGATCTGTTTTCCCGGCGCACTCCGTAGAGACCATCATGACACGGCAATTGCTTCCCGCCATCGCGATAGACAGATGCCCCAACAGCGGTGCTTTAACGTGAAAGGAGCATGACATGAACCGAATTGACCCGTTGACGGTGGGAAGCGCGACCGCCATTACCTTCTCGATCGTATTCACGGTCTGCGCCTTGGCAGTGGCGCTGTTTCCGGATGGCACCATCAGTTTCTTCAACACCTGGTTCCATGGCCTGGATCTCAATCTGCTCAAGCCGCCCGGCGGCCGACCATTGACGATCAACCAATTTTTCTACGGTCTGGTTGGGGTCGCGGCGACAAGTTTTCTGGTCGGCACGTTGTTCGCCGCCGTATACAACCTGATCCGGCCCCGTAGACAGTGATTCCGGCAACCGAGAGCGCGACGGCTATTGTTGCGAAGGCTGTATTCTCAGTGCCGGCAAGCAACGCGCAATCGGTATACCCCATCGAGAGCGACCAATGAGCTACCTCGAAACGCCCGTCACCACACGATTTTCATGGTACATAAGGCTGCTGTTCTGGCTGCAGCGCCGGCGCTACGGCCGCGAGTTGGCGCCCGCTCGTCTGTGGGGCTGCACACCACGGGTATTTCTCGCCATGGCAGCGATGTATGCGGCGCTTGATCGCAAGTCCTCACCGCTTGCTGCGGCGTTGCGCTCGCTGATTCAGGTGCGGGTGTCGCAGATCAACTGGTGCTCATTTTGCGTTGACCTCAATGCGTCCACTTGCCTCGAACGCGGCATCAGCGAGGCAAAGCTCGCCGCACTGCCGCAGTTTGCGGAGTCGACCCTGTTCGACGAACGTGAGAAAGCGGCGCTGCATTACGCCGAGGCGATGACGGACGGCAACCGGCACAGCGATTCCGTACCGGTTGTCAGGCTGCAGCAGCATTTCAGCGACGACGCAATCATCGAGCTCACCGCGCTGATCGCGTATCAGAACCTGTCGAGCAAGTTCAACGCCGCGCTCGGCGTCCCGGCGCAGGGGTTCTGCCCCACGCCTCCTCCGGCCGCGAGCGGGGGATGATGGAGTCGAAACCGGTGCAGGCGCACGGCGAGTACCGTACGACGCATACGGCTACAACGCGCTCGGCAACCCAGTGGCCGCGGGCGTGCTCCTCGCTCGAGCGCTCCGGGACGAGCTCGTCGAA
>CAYIRZ010000157.1:0-7231 GCA_964365845.1 uncultured Streptomycetaceae bacterium | reverse complement strand
GTTTCGACATGGATCTGGTCGAGTTGCGCGCAATCCAGAACAACTGCGGCCAGTTCCTGCTCGATCTCGAAACGCGCGAGCGCACCCGCTCCGGCATCGCCAACCTCAAGGTCGAATATAACCGCGTGCACGGCTTTTACATCGAGGTCACGCGCGCCCAGTCCGACAAGGTGCCGGACGATTACCGCCGGCGCCAGACGCTGAAAAACGCCGAGCGCTACATCACGCCCGAACTGAAGGCGTTCGAGGACAAGGCGCTCTCCGCCCAGGAGCGGGCGCTGGCGCGCGAGAAACTGCTGTACGACAAGCTGCTCGGCGACCTCGCCGCGCACCTCACGGCATTGCAGCGCGCAGCGGGTGCATTGGCTGAACTCGACATGCTCGCCGCGTTTTCCGAGCGCGCGGTCGCGCTCGACCTGAGCGCGCCGGAATTCGCCGATGAACCCGTGATTGAGATCGAGGCCGGCAGGCATCCGGTGGTCGAATCCCAGGTCGATAATTTTATCGCCAACGACACGCATCTCGCGGAAACGCGCTGCATGCTGCTCATCACCGGTCCCAACATGGGCGGCAAATCGACTTATATGCGCCAGGTCGCGCTGATCGCCCTGCTGGCGCACTGCGGATCGTTCGTGCCAGCGAAGCGCGCGTGCCTCGGTCCCATCGACCAGATTTTCACGCGCATCGGCGCCGCCGACGACCTGGCGGGCGGCCGCTCCACTTTCATGGTGGAAATGACCGAGGCCGCCTATATCCTGCACCACGCCACGCCGCAGAGTCTGGTGCTGATGGACGAGATCGGGCGCGGCACCTCGACTTTCGACGGGCTGGCGCTGGCGTGGGCGATCGCGCATCACCTGGTCGAGAAAAATCGCTGTTTCACGCTGTTCGCGACGCATTATTTCGAGCTGACGCGGCTCGCGGAAAGATTCCATCAGGTGGCCAACGTCCATCTCGACGCGGTGGAGCACAAGGACCATATCGTGTTCCTGCACAGCGTGGAAGAAGGGCCGGCCAACCAGAGCTACGGCCTGCAAGTGGCGCTGCTCGCCGGCGTGCCGGCCAATGTGATCCGCGCCGCCAGAAAAAACCTCCTCGAACTGGAGCAGAACGCCGCCAACGCCAGCCCGCAGCGCGATCTGTTCGCCGCGCCGCCCATGTCCCCCGCAGCGCCGGCGCCCGTCAACCCTGCCGGGCATCCGGCACTGGCGCTCTTGCGCGACACCGATCCCGACGCGCTCACGCCCAAACAGGCGCTGGAATTGCTCTACCGGTTGAAGCAGATCGATACCTGAGTAGCGGTGAGCAGTGAGCGGTGAGCAGTGAGCAGTGAGCAGAACTCGGAGCCTACCTTACCGCTTACGGCTTACGGCTCACCGCTTACCGAATTTAATGATGATGACCGTGCGCGCCATGGGCGTGGCCGTGTGAAACTTCGTCGTTGGTGGCGGCGCGCACGCTGGCGACGGTGCAGGAGAAATCGAGTGTCTGCCCGGCAAGCGGATGGTTGCCGTCGACGACAACCTTGTCTTCCACGATTTCGGTGACGGTATAGATTATCACCTCGTCCGAGTTCTCGCCCTGCCCCTCCAATTGCATGCCGACCGCGACGTTCTCGGGAAATTTGTCGCGGGACTCGACGTGCACCAGATCGGCATCGTAATCGCCGAATGCGTCGTCGGGCGTGAGCCTCACCTGGCAGCTGTCGCCCACGCCCTTGCCTTCCAGCACCTTTTCCACCTGCGGGAAAATGCCGTGGTAGCCGCCATGCAGGTACTCGATCGGCGTATCGGTTTTTTCAATGAGGTTGCCGTCGGCATCGGACAATTCGTATTGCAGCGTAACCACGGTATCCTGTGCTATTTGCATTTGCCTATCTTTCTGACCAGGTTGAGAACTTCCGCGGCATGGCCGCGCGGATTCACGCCATAGAGCGCGTGTTTGAGCATGCCCTTGCGATCGATGATGAACGTCGAGCGCATTATGCAGATTCGTTTCTTGCCGTCGGCCTCCTTCTCGTAAAGCACGCCATAGCTGCGGCAAGCCTCGCCGTCGGCATCGGCCAGCAACTGCACACATAACCCGTGCTTGTCGCGGAACGAGCCGTGACGCAGGCAATCATCCATGCTGACGCCGAGCACCACGGTTTTGAGCTGGGTAAAATCGTCCTCCAGATCGCTGAATTCGATTGCTTCCGCGGTGCAGCCCGGCGTATCGTCCTTGGGGAAAAAATAAAGCACGACATTATGGTGATTCCTGAAGCTCGAAAGATTCACCATATTCATGTCGGCGTCGGGCAGATCGAAAGCCGGCGCGGGGTGTCCCGGTTGCAGCATAGGCGGATCCGTTTTACTCCTCGACTCGATTTTAACCGAATTTTCCGGAACTTATTCAAGCAGTATAGGCCGCGGTCGGGCACCGCGAAAGTACCGCAAACCAGGAGTTTGTCGGACTTGGGTTTGACAAACTCCTGAAATGAAAAGCACTAAGAAACGTTACGCGTTCCGGTGAACGGGGCCAAGTCCGACAGGCTGGTAGTGCGCGTTATAATTATCCGATATGATGAAAAAACTGCTTTCGGGGCTTGACGAATCGGCATTCCTGCGCCGGCACTGGCAAAAAAAACCGCTGCTTGCGCGGCAGTCGTTGCCCGATTACACCGGACTGCTCGGCCGCGACGCTCTATTCGAACTCGCCACCCGCGACGACGTGCAGTCGCGCCTGGTCATCCGCAACCGCGGCCGCTGGCGGGTGGAACACGGCCCGTTCGTCAAACGCGAGCTTGCGCGGCTGCCGAAAACCTGCTGGACGCTGCTGGTGCAGGGTATCAATCACGTCCTGCCCCAGGCGCAGGAACTGCTGCTCGAATTTTCATTCATCCCGTATGCGCGGCTCGACGATGTCATGATAAGTTACGCGCCTCCCGGCGGCGGCGTCGGTCCGCACTTCGACAGCTATGACGTGTTTCTGCTGCAGCTTTCCGGCACGCGCCGCTGGCAGGTCAGCGCCCAGCGCGATTTATCGCTCATCGAGGATGCGCCGCTCAGGATTCTGAGCCGTTTCCGGCCGCGGCACGAATGGCTGCTCGCCCCGGGAGACATGCTGTATCTGCCGCCGCGCTATGCGCACGACGGCATCGCGGTCGATGACTGCCTGACCTGCTCGATCGGATTCCGCGCGCCGAGTACGCAGGAACTGGGTATGCGCTTTCTCGAATTCCTGCAGGACCGGCTGGCACTCGAAGGCATGTACCGCGATCCCGATCTCAAGCCGCAGCGGCATCCGGCGGAGATCGGCTCCCCGATGCTGCAGCAGATGCAGCGCATGATCGGCCGCATACGCTGGCGCGAGCAGGACATCATGCAATTCGCCGGGCAGTACCTGACCGAACCCAAGTCTCACGTCGTGTTCGAGCCTCCCCATCGACCGCTGGCGCCCAAAGCATTCGCGGCCCGGGCGGCGCGTCAGGGTATGCGTCTGGCGCTGAAAACGCAAATGCTGTGCCGCGGTCGCCAGTTTTTCATCAACGGCGAACGCTGCGAAGCAGGCAAGGAGGCAGCTCGCGTATTGCTGCGGCTCGCAGACCGGCGCCACCTGCCCCCGCGCACAGCAGTCGGCGACGAGGCAAGGCACTGGCTTTACCAATGGTACCGCGCGGGTTATATTGAACTGCAAGGTGAGCGGTAAGCGGTTAGCGGAAAAAGCCAAAACATCGGCCAGCGGTCTCGCCCCCCCACTGCTTACTGCTTACCGCTTACCGCTCACTGCTTACCGCTTACCGTCTTCGAACATGGAACTCGCCGGCAACCTTCCGCATGCCGAATACCGCCGCTTCGAGGGCATGCGCGAATATGACGCGGTCATCGACAGCCTGATTCCGCAGACCCAGCGCGTCATCCGGGTGTTCGACAGGACGCTGGGCCGCGCTTACAACTCGCCGCAACGCCTCGAGGCGTTACGACAGTTCCTGCTCGCCAGCCGCCTGAACCGCCTGATGATCGTCCTGCACGAGGTCCAAATGCTGGAATGCGACTGCCCGCGGTTGCTCCAGTTGCTCAGGCAATTCAGCCCTGCGGTGAACATTCGCCAGACGCTGCGTGCGGCAAAGCATGTTTACGACCCCTTCGTCATTATCGATGCCAGCCACTATGTGCACCGTTTTCACTATGACCATCTGCGTTGCGCCCAGGGCACCCACGATGTCGTCGGCGCCCGGCAACTGCTTGACCGCTTTGCCGAAATCCAGGAGGCCTCCGCGCCGACCGTTCCGGCCCATGTAAGCGGGTTGTAAGGAAATGAGGTATTTAGGCGGGGTGTATAGTGCATGGTTGCCACTTAGCCTTGAACCTCGGCTATAATCACGCGTATCAACGGCCGGGCACCAACGGTCGTTTATGGCTGGCCGGCTTATACCGTCCTTGTTATTTGGTGCTAACTATCTATTGATACACTAAGGGAAAACAAACATGAAACGCTCGCTCCTCGTTGCCGCTCTCCTGGCTATCGGTTTGAGCGCCTGCGGCGAAAAACCCGCCCCGGCGCCCGCTCCGGCTCCTGCTCCTGCTCCCGCTCCGGCGCCTGCTCCGGCTCCTGCTCCCGCTCCGGCATCTGATGCAGCTAAAGACGCTGCCAAGGACGCCGCCGGTTCGGCTGCTGTCGCAAAGGACGCCGCTAAGGACGCTGCTGGATCAGCTGCCGTCGCAAAAGACGCCGCTAAAGACGCAGTGAAGAAGTAATTGCCGTTGCTGTGACAAAAAGCCGGCCCCTGGGTCGGCTTTTTCTATTTTAAATCATGGTATTATATATCGCGCCAAGCGAAGCCGTTCTGCTGATCGGCAACACCGATCCAGTCCGGCGTACAGTTGAGCACCCGCGCCATCGCCGTGCGCGCAAGTTCAGGTGTGTTGTTCTGTTGCGAAAGATGCGCCGCAACCAGGTGCTGCAATCGGCTGCAATCGAGGCTGGCAAGCAACTGCGCAGCCGTCCCGTTCTCGAGGTGGCCGAAGCGGCTGCCGATGCGCTGCTTCAGGTAGGGCGGATAACTGCCGTTGGCCAGCAGATCACGATCATGATTGCATTCGAGGACCAGCGCATCCAGCCCCGACAGCATGCTCTCTATATGCGGTGTCGAGGAGCCGGCATCGGTCAACACCCCCAGACTCGCCCGGCCGTCGCTGAATACGAATTGCGCCGGTTCGCGCGCGTCGTGCGGCACCGGGTACGGCCGCGCCTCGATGTCGCCGATGGCAAATGGGGTGTGGCTGTCTATGACTGTGATCTGCGCCATGTCCGAGCGCGCTCCCTCGAGCGCGGTCAGCGTACCATAGGTCAGATAAACCGGGATTTCGTGTTTTTGCGCCAGGCGTGAAACACCGCCGACGTGATCGTCGTGCTCGTGGGTGACGATGATGGCATCCAGATCGTCCGCCTCGAGACCGTGCCGCGCCAGGCGCGCCTTGATGTCCTTGAGGCCGAATCCGCAGTCGAGCAACACCCGCGTGCGGCCGGCTTCCACGACCAGCGCATTGCCCTGACTGCCGCTGCCCAATGACGCGAAGCGCATCATCGACCAGCGGAAAGCAGTAAGCGGTAAGCGGCGAAAAGCTTGGGGGTATCCAACGAGCTTCTGCCGCTCACTGCTTACCCCTCACGGCTTACCCTCACTTGAGCTGCTCGTAGAGCAGCGACAGGATGCGGCTCGCGGTCTCGGACTGCTCGCGCACGCCATCCTTGTTGAGCACGTTGACCTCCGCCCCCGAATCGACGTTCTTCACCAGGATGCGGTACTGCTCGGTCTTGGCCTTGGGATCGCTGCCCCAGAATTTGAGCTTCGACAGCCAGCCCTTGTTGTCCGCCGATTTGTTGTCGATCTCGGGGTCGATATAGCGCACGAAATAAAGGCCTTTGGAGCGGTCGCGATCCTCGACGGTGAAACCGACGCGGTCGAGTGCCAGCCCGACGCGCCGCCATGCGCGGTCGAATTGTTCGTCGAGCGCCAGCGTGCCCGGCGACAGTTTCGCGCGCGGCGCGCCCGCAACCAAAGCCAGCTGCTCCTTGGCACGGTCCTCCTGCACGCCGAAGCGCACCATCAGCCGCCGCAGCATTTCCGCTTCCAGCTCGGGATCGGGGGGGCGCGGCTGCCACTTGGTCTGGTCCCTGTCGGCGGTCACATACACTTCTTCCATGCCACGATGACTGATGTAGATTTCCGTGGCCCCCGGCTCGGAGCCGCGTTCCAGGCGGGAGCGGAACTTATCGCGTTCGGACGTCGAGTAAACGCTGTCGAGGAACTTGCCCAGCGTGTTGCGGATGAAGCCGTCCGGCACCTTGGCGCGGTTTTCCGTCCAGTCGGTTTCCATGACGCCCGCCTCCGGAATCTCGATATTGACCACAAAGCCGGTTTCCTGCCAGAACTCCCTGACGATCGGCCACAACTGGTCGGGATCGCCCTTGACCACCAGCCAGCGCTGGGTGCCGGCGCGCTCGATACGCGCGTTCTCCTGTGATGGCAGCACGGCGGAATTGGCCGCTTTTCTCTCGCCTGTGCGCTCCTTGCTGTAGGCGGAATAGGTCGCCGTGCCTTTGGGATTGACGTCGGGCACGACGAAGCGGTCGTCGGCGCTGGGCCGCGTCAGATCCGGCGGAATTTCGAGCGGCGGCAGCTGACTCGTTGCTTTATAATCGATTTTCTTGCTCGGGATCTCGAGCGACATCGACTTGCAGGAAACCAGGGACAGGACCGCAATCACGACCCCAACCCTATTGAGTAACTTGAGGAGCCGCGCATGGCCTCCTTTGCAATCATTTCTTGACGTCCGCATCATGTTTTGATTCCTGCCTGCCGCATGGCATCGCGTAACTGATCGTAAAACCCGGGGGAAAGTGGTGTCAAAGGCAGGCGAATGCCCTCCTTGATCAACCCCATCTGCTGCACGGCCCACTTCACCGGGATCGGGTTTGCTTCGCAGAACAAATGGCGATGCAGGCCCATCAGCCGGTTGTTGCACTCGCGCGCCTTGGTTATATCACCGGCGAGCGCCGCCACGCACATTTCGTGCATCAGCCGCGGCGCGGCGTTGGCGGTGACCGAGATCACGCCATCGCTCCCCAGCAACATCAGCGCGAGTGCCGTCGCATCGTCGCCGCTGAACACCAGGAATTCATCCGGTTTGCGCCGCAGCAGGTCGGCGCCGCGCTCCAGGTTGGCTGTCGCATCCTTGATGCCGACGAT
>CAYIRZ010000156.1:810-7242 GCA_964365845.1 uncultured Streptomycetaceae bacterium | reverse complement strand
AACGGCGGTGCGGGGCAGCCTGTTCGACGACGCAGTGGAAAGCCTGTCGGTGTTCGACCCGCTCACCGGGCGCGTACTGCAAAGGGTGTCGCGGTATACGATTTACCCGTCGAGCCACTATGTCACTCCCCGCAGCACTACGCTGCGGGCGATTGAGGCCATTAAAATCGAACTGCGCGAACGCATCGCGTTTTTTCAGCAACACAACAAACTGGTAGAGTTGCAGCGCATCGAGCAACGCACCCGTTTCGATCTGGAAATGCTCAACGAACTGGGCTTCTGCAAGGGCATTGAAAATTATTCGCGGCACCTGTCCGGAAAAAATCCGGGCGAGCCGCCCCCTACGCTGATTGATTATCTGCCGCCCAATTCGCTGCTGATCATCGACGAGAGCCACGTCACCATCCCGCAGGTGGGCGGCATGTACAAGGGCGACCGGGCGCGCAAGGAAAACCTGGTCGATTACGGCTTCCGTCTGCCTTCGGCGCTCGACAACCGGCCGCTGCGCTTCGACGAATTCGAGAAAGTCATGCGCCGCGCGATTTTCGTTTCGGCCACGCCCTCGGAATACGAGCGTACGCATCAGGGCCAGGTGGTAGAGCAGGTGGTCAGGCCCACGGGACTGGTCGACCCGCAACTGGAAGTGCGTCCGGCCGCGACTCAGGTCGACGATCTGCTCTCGGAGATCAACGCCCGCGTAAAGAACGGCGAGCGCGTGCTGGTCACCACCCTTACCAAGCGCATGGCCGAGGATCTCACCGATTATCTTTCCGAGCATGGCATCAAGGTGCGCTACCTGCATTCCGATATCGAAACCGTGGAGCGCGTCGAAATCATCCGCGATCTGCGTCTGGGCGAGTTCGACGTGCTGGTCGGCATCAATCTGCTGCGCGAGGGGCTGGACATTCCTGAAGTGTCCCTGGTGGCCATACTCGACGCCGACAAGGAGGGATTTCTGCGTTCCGAGCGTTCGCTGATCCAGACCATAGGCCGCGCGGCACGCCATATCAACGGCACGGCCATCCTGTATGCCGACAAAATCACCAATTCGATGCAGCGCGCGATCGGAGAAACCGAACGCCGGCGCACCAAACAGCTGGCCTACAACCAGGCGCACGGCATTACGCCGATAGGCATCAGCAAGCGCATCCGTGACATCATCGACGGCATCTACGATCACGAGACCGCGCGCCAGGAACTCAAGACGGCGCAGAATCAGGCGAAATATGACAGGATGGGAGAGAAGGACCTCACGCGTGAACTCAAGCGTCTGGAGAAGGAGATGCTGGATGCCGCCAGAAACCTCGAGTTCGAGCGTGCCGCCGAACTGCGCGATCAGCTCAAGCAGTTGAAGCAGCGCTTGTTCATTTCCGCCGCATGATAGGGTGGAAGATGCGGCGCAGGATCTGCTGCGCCGCATCCAGGAACGACTGAAGAATTAGCCTGTAGTCGGTGACTGCCCGGAATTCGCCGTGCTTTGCGCCATCACGGCGGCATCCACCGTACTTTCCGCTTTGCGTGTTTCCACCTGAGCCAGTGGCTCGTCGCTCACGGGCGGCAGGGGTGAACGCACGCGTTTGGCCCCTGGCGCAGGCTGCTCTTCCCGGGATTTTTCCAGGGCCGCCTTATGCTTCTCGGGGGCGGTCTCGACCTGGCTCAAACCTGAAGAAGACCAGTCGAGCTGCAACGTCACCTGCGGTACGGTTTCGCGCACGGCTTCCCGGGGCGCCGCCGGCTCGGGTGCGATGATTTCACGCACGTATTCGTCGGCGGTCGTCACCGGGTGAGTCTCGAATGCCGGTACAGCCACGGCCTCGCGCGGGGCGACTGGAATCGCCATTGACGGTTCCGGCTGTGCGGCGGCGGCGGCCTGATCTTCAGGAAAAACCGCCGGGGCAGAGGTATCGATAGTGCTTTCCGAAGTCGAGGCGTGCGCGGCAACCGTCGTTTCAGAGACCACTTCAGCGGCTACGATTGCTTCGCTTGCCACAACGGCAGCAGAGGCTGTGGGGGCGAACGACGGCGTCCTTGCTTCCGGCATCGGCAAAACTGCCGGTGCCGCGGTTTGTTCCGTGTTTGCCTGCCCTTGCTCTGGCCCCGTCTCGGTGTGTTGCTCATGACGGTCACGGCGCCCGCGACGGCGACGGCCGCGTCCTTCACCATGCTCGCGCGGGGCTTGCTGCTGAAGCTCGCGCGTAGCGTCCGCTGCCTCTGCTTGAACGGGCTCATTTTGCGCCTGTTCCCGCGGCGGACGCTGTCTTTGCTGCTGACCACCCTCCGGACGCTTGGATTCCTGGCGGCGCGGATCGGAACGTTCCTGATCGGTGCTGCCGCGCCGGCGCTGGTCGCGGTCACGGCGTTGGCCTTCCTGCGGCGGCGCAGAGGCATCGGAACGCGGCCGCTGCCCTTGATGCTCGCGCCGGCCACCATTTTTCTGCCCGCTATCGCGGCGGCCGCGCGGAACCGCCCGCGTCGCCGGTCGTGCCGGCTCTGCAACGACGGCCTCGACCGGTTTGCGCTTGAACCAGCCAAAGATCTTGCCAATGATCGATGCTTCTCCGGCCGGTGCCGCTGACGGCTGTGGAGCCTCTGTTTTTTCTCTTGCCATCGGTGCCGGCTGCGGCGGCGTAATGCCTTTCACCGCGGCTTCCTGACGCGGTGCGGCGGCTTCCTGTGCCGCGGCCTGCTGTTTTTCCTCTTCCGCAGGCAATTCCACCAGGTTGTAGCTCGGCGGCAGCGGTTCGCTCTGATTGAGCTCATCGTGGCGCAGGCGCGTAATCGAGTAATTCGGCGTCTCGATATGAATGTTCGGGATCAGTACCACCGATACGCGGTGGCGCGCCTCGATCAGCTGCAGATCGACGCGTTTCTCGTTGAGCAGGAAGGTTGCGACATCGACCGGCACCTGGGCGTTCACCGACGCGGTGTTGTCCTTCATGGCCTCTTCCTGAAGGATGCGCAGGATGTGCAGCGCCGTCGATTCCGTGCCGCGGATGTGGCCGGTGCCGTGGCAGCGCGGGCAGGGGATGTAACTGGTTTCCCCGATCGAGGGACGCAGGCGCTGGCGCGAGAGCTCCATCAGCCCGAAGCGCGAGATCTTGCCCGTCTGCACCCGCGCGCGATCGTACTTGAGCGCGTCGCGCAGGCGGTTCTCGACTTCGCGCTGGTTGCGGGTGCTCTCCATGTCGATGAAGTCGATCACGATCAGCCCCCCCAGGTCGCGCAGCCGCAACTGGCGCGCGATCTCGTCGGCGGCTTCAAGGTTGGTGCGGAATGCCGTTTCCTCGATATCGGCGCCGCGCGTGGAACGCGCCGAATTGACGTCGACGGACACCAGCGCCTCGGTATGATCGATCACCACGGCGCCGCCAGCAGGCAGGTTCACCGAGCGCGAATAGGCGGATTCGATCTGGTGCTCGATCTGGAAGCGCGAGAACAGCGGCACGTCGTCCTTGTAGAGCTTCACGCGGTTGACGGTAGCGGGCATGACGTGGCTCATGAACTGGTGAGCCTGCTCGTAGATGGCCTCGGTATCGATCAGGATTTCGCCGATGTCCTGATGGAAGTAATCGCGGATGGCCCGAATCACCAGGCTCGATTCCTGATAGATCAGAAAAGCGCCGCTTTGCTGGTTCGCTGCGCCTTCGATCGCATGCCACAGCTGCATCAGGTAGCTCAGGTCCCAGTTCAGTTCCTCGACACCGCGGCCGATGCCGGCGGTGCGGGCAATGACGCTCATGCCCTGGGGCACTTCGAGCTGGGAAATCGCATCGCGCAGCTCGTTGCGGTCTTCGCCCTCGATGCGGCGCGACACGCCGCCGCCGCGCGGGTTATTCGGCATCAATACCAGGTAGCGGCCGGCGAGGCTGATGAACGTCGTCAGCGCCGCGCCTTTGTTGCCACGCTCGTCCTTGTCAACCTGGACGATGACTTCCTGTCCTTCTTTCAGGGCATCCTGGATGCGGGCGTGGGCGACGTCGATGCCGGGCTTGAAAAACGCGCGGGCAACTTCCTTAAAGGGAAGGAAGCCATGCCGCTCGCCGCCGTAATCGACGAACGCGGCCTCGAGGCTGGGTTCGATGCGGGTGATGACCCCCTTGTAGATATTGCTTTTGCGCTGCTCTTTGCTGGAGGATTCGATGTCGAGATCGATCAGTTTCTGACCGTCGACAATGGCGACGCGCAGCTCTTCGGCCTGCGTCGCGTTGAACAACATGCGTTTCATTTTCTTCTCCCGCGCTCAAGCTTTCACGGGATGGGCAAAACCGCCGACGTCCGCGCCTGGAGAGGTGCGGGCGGCAAGCTATTCAGTCACTTGGCACAAGTACACGTATAAGGTGAAAGGTGACCATTCGAATGCGTATCGGGCAGTTTGCCGTTCCGGGATCCGCGCCGCGCGCGAATCCGAAAATCTTGTAAAAGTGTCTTGAGCGCGTAAATCGTCTAGTATCGCTACTTAGTGTGGTGAGCGATATTAACCAACTCAGTCTGGCCTTACCGTCGTAGTGCAATGCGTTACATTGATTGCCACGCGATCCGACGACTTGCGGCTGACTTCGCAACCCAGCCTTCGCGATGATGTTTTCCGGTTCCTGCCTAAAGTTTTTGCAGACCGCATCACCCGTATCTTCAGGCTCGATTTTCAATTGCGAAGATCCAACTCCGCATCAAACCCTGGACGCAAGCTGATGTTCCAATGAATAGTATAAACAAATGAAAGGGTTAAGTAAAGATTTCGCAACCCGGCACGAAGTGGGTGAAGATGCGGCGGGTCAGCGCGTCGACAACTACTTGACTAAGCTGCTGAAAGGCGTTCCCAAGAGCCACGTTTACCGGATCCTGCGCAGCGGGGAAGTGCGGGTCAACAGCGGGCGGGTCGGCCCCGAATACCGTTTGCAGCCGGGCGACACCCTGCGTATTCCGCCGGTGCGCGTGGCGCAGCGCACCCAGCTTGCCCTGCCGCCTGCAGCGGGCCGGCTCGATGCGCATATCCTGTATGAGGACGAAGCGCTGCTGGTGCTCAACAAGCCGACGGGACTCGCGGTGCACGGCGGCAGCGGTATCAGCCACGGCGCGATCGAACAACTGCGTCATGGGCGCCCCCCATCCGGCTTTCTCGAACTCGTGCACCGCCTCGACCGCGACACCTCCGGCGTGCTGCTGCTGGCCAAGAAGCGTTCAGCATTGACGGCGCTGCATGAGCAGCTGCGAAGCGGGCGCGTGCAGAAGTTCTATCTGGCGCTGGTCTGCGGCCAATGGCGCAATGAAAAGCAAAGCGTCAAACTGGCGCTCAACAAATACGTACTGGCTTCGGGTGAGCGCCGAGTCAGCGTCGGCAAGGACGGGGACGGCATGCCGTCGCACACGGTTTTCAGGCTAAAACAGTCCTGGCGTGAATTCAGCCTGCTCGAAGCTGAACTGAAGACCGGACGCACGCATCAGATCCGGGTGCATCTTGCGCACCTGGGATATCCGATCGCAGGCGATGACAAATACGGCGATTTCGCGCACAACAAAACCCTGGCAAAACAAGGGTTGAAACGCATGTTTCTGCATGCCTATAAGGTAGTCATCGAGCATCCCCGCAGCGGTGAGGAGACGATATTCGAAGCGCCGTTGCCCGAAGAACTGCGGTTTTTTTTGAAATGTCTGGACGATCAGAACACAAGTCATGCCGAAACGCTTTGAGCTTCTGGTGTTCGACTGGGACGGCACGCTGATGGATTCGGCGGCCGCCATTACCGCATCGCTGCAGGAAGCGTGCCGCGAACTGGGGCTGTCCGTGCCGTCGGACAACCAGGCGCGTTTTGTCATCGGTTTGGGCCTGAACGACGCCATGGCGCACATCCTGCCCGGAGTCGATGTCGCCGAGTATCCCAAAGTCGCCGACCGTTATCGCCATCATTTCCTGTTGCGCGACGGCGGCACCGCGCTTTTCCCCGGCGCCGCCGAAACCGTGCGGGAACTGTACGGCCGCGGCTTCATGCTTGCGGTCGCCACTGGAAAAAGCCGGCGCGGCCTCGACCGTGCGCTCGATGCGACCGGCCTGACGCCATTCTTTCACGCCACGCGCTGCGCCGATGAAGGATACTCCAAGCCGCACCCGGGCATGCTCCAGGAGTTGATGGACGACCTGGGCGCGGGCAGCGATAAAACGCTGATGATAGGCGACACCACGCACGACATGGCGATGGCGCAAAACGCCAGTGTTGCCCGGCTCGGCGCCGCCTACGGCGCCCATCCCAAGGCCGAACTGCTGGCTTATGCGCCAGTCGCGTGTGTCGACGGGTTCCCGGAATTGCGCGCATGGCTGATGCAGCACGCGTGATCTGTGCCGGCGACGCCCATGGCCAACGCGGCAAGGGGGTGCGCGTTGGCGTCGGTTTTAAGGGGGGGCCCCGCGCCGCCGTAGACAAACCCTACGGCGGGAAA
>CAYIRZ010000156.1:0-800 GCA_964365845.1 uncultured Streptomycetaceae bacterium | reverse complement strand
GGAGGAGTCGTTGCTGTGGCGGGCCGACGAGGGGGAGGCCATCGACCTCGCGCTGTCCATGGCACAGCCCGGCGATCTCGTCGTCGTGTTCGCCGACGACATCACGCGGGCGTGGAAGCGCATCATCTACTTCGGCAAGGACCCGGCGTGCGCTTTGCCGTCGATTATCAGGGGGAGCCGCGCGCCGCATTCGCCATCCGCTACGGCGGCAAAGTTTATGCCTACCTCAACAGCTGTGCCCATGTCCAGGTCGAATTGGACTGGCTGGAAGGTGAATTCTTCGACCATTCCAAGCTATACTTGATTTGTGCCACGCATGGCGCGACTTACGAGCCCGACAACGGCTATTGCGTGCTCGGCCCGTGCCGCGGGAAAAGGCTGGTCGCCTTGCCGGTTGCGGAGCGTGGCGGTGAAGTTCTACTTGTTGCGGAAAAGGTAAATCATGTCTGAATCAGGGCCGGAAAATTCCGGCGATAACTGGGATCGCAAAATCCTCGAGAAGGTGGCTCTGGCAGCCGTGCAGGAACAGCGGCGCGCGCGGCACTGGAGCATTTTTTTCAAGCTGCTGCTGTTTGTTTACCTGTTCGCGTTGCTGTTCATCGGCCTGGGCTGGTTCGGCAAGAAAGATGCGCTGCCCGGAAAACATACGGCGATGGTTGAGATTCGCGGCGTAATCGCTGCCGGCGGCGTTGCCAGTGCCGACAACGTGATGACGGGCCTGCAGGAGGCATTCAAGCACAAAGGTACGCAAGGCGTGATCCTGCGCATCAACAGCCCGGGCGGCAGCCCGGTGCAGGCCG
>CAYIRZ010000155.1:0-7244 GCA_964365845.1 uncultured Streptomycetaceae bacterium | reverse complement strand
ACCGAATGGGTCCAGCCAGTTGAATTTATTCGAAAGTTAACCGGACACTACTGGAATTATATAAATTATCAAGCTAGCTTTTAGCTGCTTCCGCCGCCTTAGTCAAACTCGCGCGACTAGCAGCCTGTCGGACTTGGCCTCATTCACCGGAACGCGTAGCGTTAACGGCTCGCTGTTGATCGACGCTTCGGCGACAGGCTGCTTAAAAGAAGCTTTCCGTGTCGAAATGCCGTGCCGGCTGGAACAAACGCCACTTGCATCGCGTTCTTTTCACTCCGTTCTTTGGTGTTCATTTTAGGAGTTTGTCGAACCCAAGTCCGACAAACTCCTAGAGGCATTCGACGTTCTTCAGATTGCACCAGCTCAAGCATCCGGCAAAAATAATTGTTAGTTTTTTCATCTAATCATTCTTAAGAAAGCAATCTTACCTTTTGTTTATAAAACAAATATATCAAATCTATCATTTTGATAGATTTGCATTTCAACAAAATGTGCCTTTAAATCAAGACAGTGACTTTTGTCACATTTTTGGTGTTTCCTGAGTGTCATTACTTCATATTAATAAGGGGAGAAGTATCATGGAAATGCATGTTCCGGCCGCCGTATTGGAAGTACGCGAGCAACCGGCAAGCCAGCCGGTCACCAATGGCATCGAGTTCAGTTTTTCCTCGCAATTGAACGCCCATTTCGACAAACAGACCCATACCTTCTGGTCGCGCTGGTCTCCCGATCCGCGTCCGTGCTTCAATCCCAACCTGCTCGCCGACATCCGTACCTACTATGATTTTCTTGCGCACAGCGATGGGCATATCAACTGCTATGGCGAGGAACACGCAATCGAATACGTGGTTCTGGCCTCCGCCATACCTGGGGTTTTCAATCTCGGCGGCGACCTGGATCTGTTCAAGCAACTGATCGATAACCAGGACCGCCCGGGCCTGTTGCGTTACGGGCGCGCCTGCATCGACGTGCTCTACCGCAATTACCTCGGGCATGGTCTGCCGGTGACCACGATTTCGCTGGTGCAGGGTGAGTGCCTGGGGGGCGGTTTCGAGGCAGCGTTGTCGAGCGACATGATCGTCGCCGAGAAAAATGCGCGCTTCGGCTTCCCCGAAATTCTGTTCAACCTGTTCCCCGGCATGGGAGCCTACTCGTTCCTCGAGCGCAGAATCGGCCAGCAGGGCGCCGATGACCTGATCACCAGCGGCAAGATCTACAGCGCCGAGGAAATGCATGCGCTGGGCGTTGTCGATGTTCTGGCAGAGGACGGCCAGGGCGAAACCGGGGTCGCGGAGCTGATCAGACGCAGGCAACGCAGCCGCAACGGCCTCTCGGCACTGGCGGCGGTGCGGCGGCGCGTGCATCAGATCACGTTTTCCGAACTGCTCGACGTCGTGCAGATCTGGGTCGACAGCGCGTTGCGCCTGAATCCGCGCGATCTGAAACTGATGAACCGTCTCGTCTCGCGACAAAACGGGCTAGGAGAATCGCATCAGGTTCATTAGAACGCTGGCCGCTGCAAACCACGGGTGGCGCCAAGGATGGCAAGTTTCAGTGGAGACTTACCTGCGCAGCGGAAAAGTTACTTGTATTCAATAGATTAAATGTATCGCCCCATGGCGGGGGCGAACCCCACGACCTGCCCCGCGACGGTTAAGCCGGGCGGGGATGACTTTGGTAAACTGCTAACCAGCGCAGGCAATCCGTCCTGTACCACGCAAACAGCGGGGCTGTGCGCAAGGAGGAGCCCAGGTGTCCACATCAGACCTGGAATACGGCATTCAGGAAGCCGCTGAACTGCTGGGTATTCCGATACAGAAACTGCGGCGCTGGGACGAACAGGGCGTGCTCGTTGCGCTGCGTACGGAGGGAGGGCACCGCCGCTACTCGAAGGAACTGATCGACCGCCTTGCAGCCTCGTCATCCTCATCCGGTTCCGGGGTTGAGAAACCCTCCCAGGAACTGGCGACCATCAAACGTTCGCTCGCGGAAAAGCGCCGCATCATTCAACTCCTGCTCGAAAGCGAAAACCGCTACCGCGACCTGGTCGAAACCTCCCATGACCTGATCTGGACCACCGACGCGCAGGGACGCTTCATCTATCTCAACAACGCCGCGCACGACATTTTCGGACTTGCGCCGAAAGATCTCACCGGGCGCTGCTTTTTCGATTTCGAAACAGGGCCGTCTTACATTTCCAACCGGCGCTTTCTGGCCACGCTCAAACGCGCCGGGGAAATCAAGAACTACGTCACGCACCTCGTCACGACCCGCGGCGAAGACCGCTGGATCGGGATCAACGCGCGCATCAGCAACGACGAGAACGGCGAGATGCTTGGCATCCGCGGCACGGCGCGCGACATCACCGAGCAGCATCTCGCGAGCCAGCGCATCGAGCACCTGGCGATGCACGACTCGCTTACCGATCTGCCCAACCGCCACAGCCTGCAGCGCCTCATCGAATCGGCGATGCAGGAGGGAGGCGTGGGTGCCTTGTTGTTTCTCGATATCGATCACTTCAAGTACGTGAACGACAGTTTCGGCCACCATTCGGGGGATCAACTGATCATCGGGGTGGGCAGCGTGCTGCGCGAAGTAATGCGCGGCGGCAAAGGCGAGCTCTACCGCCTGGGCGGCGACGAATTCGCGATCCATCTGCCGGGGGGGTTGCGCAAGGAAGCGGTCGATACCGCCGAAACCGCGCTCGACGCGGTGCGCCACTACCGCTTCCGGGTGGCCGAGCATAAGATCATTTCCAACCTGAGCGCGTCGATCGGCATCGGGCTTTACCCGTTTCACGGCAGCGACCTGCACTCGCTGCTGTCCAACGTCGACATCGCGATGTATCAGGCCAAGGATCTCGGCCGCAACCGCTATGCGTTGTTCGACCAGGCCGCGGATTCGCTGCGCAGCACCCACAAGCGCATCCACTGGGCCAAGAAGTTGCGCGACGCGCTCGACGAAAACCGCCTGGTGCTGTTCTCGCAGCCGGTGGTGCGCCTCAAGGACCGGAAAATGATGCACCACGAGATTCTCGCGCGCATTCGTGACGACGACGGCAAATACATCCTGCCCGAGCACTTCATCGGGCTTTCCGAAACGCTCGGCATGGTACAGGAAGTCGACATGCGGGTGCTGGAAAGGCTGCTCTGGTTCATGCGGGACAATGGGGAAGCCGGAAAAAAAGTGCGCTACTTCGTGAACGTGTCGCGTGTTTCAATTGCCGACCAGAACTGGGTCCAGCGCTTCATCCATCTTCTGAAGAACAGCGGGGTCGACCCCGGCCAGCTCGTGTTCGAGATCACGGAAACGGCGGCGATGTCACAAATCGATGTCACGCTCGACTTTATCCGCAAGTTGAAGGGCATGGGCTGCCGCTTCGCGCTCGACGACTTCGGCGCCGGTTTCAGCTCGTTCTATTACCTCAAGCGCTTCGAAGTCGATTACCTGAAAATCGACGGCAGCTTCATCCGCGACCTCGCCACCGATCAGGGCAGCCGGATTTTCGTCAAGGCACTGAACGACCTCGCGCGCGAGTTGCACAAGCAGGTGATCGCGGAAGGGGTGGAAAAACCCGAGGTCACGAAGTTGCTGGTCGAAATGGGAACCCAGTTCGGACAGGGACGGCTTTTCCAGGAGCCGCAGCCGCTCATCCAGACTGCCGAGCCGCGCGATGTCCATGCGCAGTCACAGGCGGGCTGACCGGCAGATCCAACCCGGAACGCGGATTTACCGCCACTCGCCGCGCAGAAATTTTTCCGCCCACAAGATGCCGGTCACCGCTTTTGCCTCGGTGATTTTCCCCAACCTCACCCACTCCAGCACCTCGGCTATTTTCATCGGCACCACCTCAAGAAACTCACCGTCGTAGACCAGCTTCGAGTCGAGCCGTTTCTCGGTAAAGTCTTTTTCTGCGGCGGATGCCATACGGGGCCTCATGACGATCGGGAACGGCAGATTGTCAGGCAAGCAGCCGGTCGGACTTGGCCCCATTCATCGGAACACATTAGGAGTTTGTCGAATACAGGTCCGACAAACTCCTAGAGGGACGCCTGGATCGAATACCAACACAGCGCCATCAACGGCTCGGGCATGACGCCGAACACCAGCACTGCCAGACCGTTCAGCGACATCACCCAGTTCACGTCGGGGCGCGGCGCTATGGGCGAGGCATCCTGGGGCGCGTCGAAATACATGAGCTTCACCAGCCGCAGGTAATAAAACGCGCCGATCAGCGACATCATCACCGCGATCACCGCCAGCCACAGGTAACCGGCATTGACCACCGCCTGCAGCACCGACAGCTTGGCGTAGAAACCCACCGTGGGCGGCACCCCCGCCATGGAGAACATCAGGAGCAGCATCAGGAAAGCATGCCACGGGCTTCTCTGGTTGAGGCCCCTGAAATCGTCGATGTTATCGGCCTCGAAACCGCTGCGCGACAGCACCATGATCATGCCGAAGGTGCCGAGATTCATCAGCACGTAGACGACGACGTAGAACATGCCCGAGCTGTAGCCGTTCAGGTCGCCCGACAGGATGCCGAGCAGCAGGAAACCCATGTGCGAAATTGTCGAATACGCCAGCATTCTTTTCAGATTGGTTTGCGCGATCGCCGTGATGTTGCCGATCGCCATCGACAGCACCGCCATCACGATCAGCATCTGCCGCCACTCGACCAGCAACTGCTCCGCTCCCAGGCCCTGCACCAGCAGGCGCATGATGAATGCGAATGCGGCAAGCTTGGGCGCCGATCCGACGAACAGCGTCACCGCCGTGGGCGCGCCATGATAGACATCCGGCACCCACATGTGGAACGGCACCGCGCCGAGCTTGAAACCCAGTCCCGCCACAATGAAGACCAGCGCGAATATGAGCACCATATCCTTGCTGCCGCCATCAAGGATGACCTCCGAGAGCCGCGTGATTTCGAGCGCGCCGGTTGCGCCGTAGAGCATGGACATGCCGTAGAGCAGCATGCCGGAAGCGAGCGCGCCCAGCACGAAGTACTTCATCGCCGCTTCGGTCGCCGTCGCCGAATCGCGCTGCAACGCCACCAGCGCATAAAGCGAAAGCGAAAGCAGTTCCAGCCCCAGGTAGAGCGTGAGCAGATGATTGGCCGAAATCATGACCATCATGCCGAGCGTGGCGAACAGCACCAGCACGAAGAATTCGCCGCGGAACATGCCGCGCGCGGCGATGTAGGCGCGCGAGTAGACCAGCATCATCATCACGCTGACATAGGTGAGGAGCTTCAGAACGTCGGACATCAGATCGTCGACGAACATGCCGCTGAAAGTATAGGCCGGGCCGGCAGTGGAAGTGGCCCAGGTGAGCGCGAAGCAGCCGGCAAGCGTGGCCTGCGTCAGCGCGTAGGTGATGATGCGGTTGTCGTCGCTGATAAACAGGTCGGCGACCAGAATCGCGCACACCATCACGAGCATGAACACTTCGGGATAGGCGGGCCACAACGGAAGAATATAGTTCATCGCGGGTCTTTCAATGCACCAGAAGCTTGCTCTGCATCACGTGCGTGAGCAGCTCATTGACCGAAGTATGGAGCACCTCCACGAACGGGTTCGGCCATACCCCCATTGCCAGCACCGCCACGGCGAACAGCCCCAACACCAGGAATTCGCGCATGTTGATATCCTTCAGCTCCGCGACATGGGCATTGGCAACCGCCCCGAAAATCACGCGCTTGTACATCCACAGCGTGTAGGCGGCGCCGAAAACGAGCGTCGTCGCCGCGGCGAATGCGTACCAGAAATTAGCCTTCATCGCGCCCATGATCACCGTGAATTCGCCGACGAAACCGCTGGTGCCCGGCAGTCCCGAATTCGCCATCGCAAAGAACATGAACAGCGCCGCGAACACCGGCATGGTATTCACCACCCCGCCGTAATCGGCGATCTGGCGCGAATGCAAACGTTCGTAAAGCACGCCGACGCACAGGAACAGCGCGGCCGACACGAAACCGTGCGAAATCATCTGAATGACCGCGCCTTCCATGCCGTGAGCGTTGAAAATGAAAATCCCCAGCGTGACGAAGCCCATGTGCGAAATCGACGAATAGGCGATCAGCTTTTTCATGTCGGACTGCACCAGTGCCACCAGTCCGATATAAACCACCGCGATCAGCGACAGCGCGATCACGAAGCCGGACAGATAGTGGCTGGCGTCCGGCACGATCGGCAGCGAAAGACGCAGAAAACCGTAGCCGCCGAGTTTCAGCATGATCGCCGCCAGCACCACCGAGCCGCCGGTGGGCGCTTCGACGTGGGCGTCCGGCAGCCAGGTATGCACCGGCCACATCGGCACCTTGACCGCGAACGCCATGAAAAATGCGAGGAAGATCAGGATCTGCGCCGGCATCGTCAGCGGCAGCCGGTAGAAGTCCAGCAGCGAGAAGCTGCCCTGCGAAACGTTGTAGAGATAGATCAGCGCGATGAGCGACAGCAGCGAGCCCAGCAGCGTGTAGAGGAAGAACTTGACCGAGGCGTAGACGCGGTTGGGCCCGCCCCACACGCCGATGATGAGGAACATCGGGATCAGCGTCGCCTCGAAAAACACGTAGAACAGCAGCGCATCGAGTGCGCAGAACACGCCGTTCATGAAGCCCGACAGGAACAGGAACGCCGCCATGTACTGGGCGACGCGGCTCTGGATCACCTGCCAGCCGGCGATCACCACCAGCACCGTGGTGAAGCTGTTGAGCAGGATCAGCAGCAGTGAAATGCCGTCTATTCCGAGGTGGTAGTTGACGTTGAAGCTCTCGATCCACGGCGTGATTTCCATGAACTGGAAGCCGCTCGCGGCCGAATCGAAGCCGAAATAAAGCGGCAACGTCACAAGGAAACCGAGGATCGAGCCCACGAGCGCGATCACGCGTGCGGCCTGCGCGTTGCGGTCGGAACCGGTGAACAGTATCAGCACCCCGGCGACGATCGGCACCCAGATCGCGAGGCTCAGCAGCGGGAAACCCAGCATATGTGGCTCTTGTTATTCTGGTGGCTCAGAAAACAAAAATCATCGTCATCAGCACCAATATGCCGAAGATCATCGCAAACGCGTAGTTGTAAATGAACCCTGACTGGATCTTGCGGATCACCTGCGCGAACCAGCCGACGACGCCCGCCGAACCGTTGACGATGCCGTCGATCACCGCCACGTCCCCGCCCTTCCACAAGCCGGTGCCGACCGAACGCGCGCCACCGACGAACAGCATGAGCAGCAGCAGGCCC
>CAYIRZ010000154.1:0-7293 GCA_964365845.1 uncultured Streptomycetaceae bacterium | reverse complement strand
ATTCTACCCCGCAAGCCGCACGCGTATGCTTTGCAGAATGCCATCCTTGGTGAGGCCCGCTTCCGCAAGCTGGATTCCCGGGTCGCCCTGGTCGATGAACTTGTCGGGCAACCCTAGTTGCAGCACGGGAATCCGGCTGCCCTGCTTCTGCAGCACTTCCAGCACCGCGCTGCCGGCGCCGCCCATGACCACGTTCTCCTCCACCGTCACCAGCAGGTCGTGGCTGGCGGCCAATTCGGCGATCAGATCCTCGTCGATGGGCTTGACGAAACGCATGTTGGCGACTGTCGCGTCGAGTTCTTCCGCGGCATCGAGGCCAGGCTTGACCATGCTGCCGAAGGCAAGGATCGCGATTTTCTTCGACAGCAGTGCGATCTTTTTGCCGGCGCGCACGACGACGCCCCTGCCGATGGGCAGCGCCTGCATTTCCTTTTTGATCTCCACACCCGGTCCGGTGCCACGCGGATAGCGCACCGCCACCGGCGTATTCATCTGAAACGCGGTGTAGAGCATCTGCCGGCATTCGTTTTCATCGGACGGCGTCATCACCGTCATGTTGGGCAAACAGCGCAGATAGCAAAGATCGAAACTGCCGTTATGGGTAGCGCCATCGGCGCCCACCAGACCGGCGCGGTCGATGGCAAACACGATGGGCAGGTTCTGGATCTGGATATCGTGAATCAGCTGGTCATAGGCGCGCTGCAGAAAAGTCGAGTAGATCGCCACCACCGGCTTGCTGCCCTCGCATGCCAGCCCGGCAGCGAAAGTCAGCGCGTGCTGCTCGGCGATGCCGACGTCGAAGTAACGCTCCGCAAACTGCTCGGAGAACTTCACCATCCCCGAGCCTTCGCGCATCGCCGGGGTAATGCCGACGAGCCGCTCGTCGAGCGCGGCCATGTCGCACAGCCAGTCGCCGAAAATCTGGGTATAGGTCTGCTTGCCGCCGGACTTGCCGCCGACGATGCCGTTGGCGGCGTCGAACTTGGAGACGCCGTGATAGAGCACCGGATCGGCCTCGGCAAGCTTGTAGCCCTGCCCCTTGCGGGTCACGACATGCAGGAACTGCGGCCCCTTCAACTGTTTGATGTTGTGAAGCGTCGGCAGCAGCGCGTCAAGGTCGTGGCCATCGATGGGGCCGATGTAGTTGAAGCCGAACTCCTCGAACATGGTGCCCGGCGTCACCATGCCCTTCACGTGCTCTTCCGCGCGCCGCGCGAGTTCACCCAGCATCTTCTCGCCCAATCCCTTGGCCGTGGTATAGAAACGCCCCGACATGAGCTTTGCCAAATACTTGTTGAGCGCGCCCACCGGCCGCGAGATCGACATGTCGTTGTCGTTGAGTATCACCAGCAGATTGGCGTCGGTGTCGCCGGCGTTGTTGAGCGCCTCGAATGCCATGCCGGCGGTCATGGCGCCGTCGCCGATGATGGCGACACAGTGGCGATGCTCGCCTTTCAGGCTGGAGGCCACCGCCATGCCGAGCGCGGCGCTGATCGAGGTGCTCGAATGCGCCGTGCCGAAGGTATCGTATTCGCTTTCCTCGCGGCGCGGAAAACCGGAAATGCCGCCCCACATGCGCAGTTTTTTCATGCCTTCGCGGCGGCCGGTGAGTATCTTGTGGCCGTAGGTCTGGTGCCCCACGTCCCATACCAGGCGGTCGTGCGGCGTGTCGAACACGTAATGCAGCGCTATGGTCAGCTCCACCGTGCCGAGATTGGACGACAGGTGCCCGCCGGTCTGGCTGACCGATTCCACCAGGAACTGGCGCAGCTCGTCGGCGAGCCGCGGCAGCTGGCTCTTTTCAAGCTGCCGCAGCTCGTGGGGATAGTTTATGGTTTCAAGCAGTTCGTACATCGTTTATTTACCGCCAAGATTCGTTTCAAATCAGAACTTTCGAAGCACGATGAAATCCGCGAGCTGCCGCAGCCGCAGCGCGCGCGCGCCGAAACCCTCCAGCGCCCTGAGCGCATCGTTGCGCAATTCCTCCGCAAACGTCCTGGACCCTGCCACGCCCAGCGCGCTCACATAAGTGGGCTTCCCCTGCTGCGCGTCCTTGCCCGCGGTTTTGCCGAGCGTTGCGGTAGGGGCTTCGGCGTCGAGCACATCGTCGACCACCTGGAACGCAAGCCCGATGCACTTGGCAAAGTGATCGACCTGGGCAAGCGCCTTGTCATCGAGGCCGTTGCCGCAGCGCGCGCCGAGCACGGCCGCGGCGCGGATCAGCGCCCCGGTCTTGTGGATATGCATGAATTCAAGTTCCGGCACCGACAGCGTCCTGCCCACGGCTTCGAGATCGATGGCCTGGCCGCCCGCCATGCCGCGCGATCCTGACGCCGCGGAAAGCAACTTCACCATGTCGAGCTGGGCCGCGGCATCGTCGGCGAGGCGATACTCGCCGAGCAACTGGAAAGCGAGGCTTTGCAACGCATCGCCTACCAGCAGCGCCGTCGCCTCGTCGTATTCGACATGGCAGGTCGGCTTTCCGCGGCGCAGCACATCATCGTCCATGCACGGCAGATCGTCGTGCACCAGCGAGTAGGCATGGATCAGCTCGACCGCGGCGCCGGCAATCGCCGCGCGCTCGGGATCCGCCTGCGCAAGCTCCCCGGCGGCGAACGCCAGCAGCGGCCGCACGCGTTTGCCCGCACCCAGCACGGCATAGCGCATCGCCTGGTGCAGGCGTTGCGGCGCGATTCCGGGATCCGGCAACAGGTTTTGCAGCAGCACCTCAATACGCTGTTGCTGGGCATGCGCCCAGCTTTGGAAGTCGGTGGCAGTGTTCACGGCTCAGAGCCCCTAACATCATGAAACGCGCGATGCGCTGTCACGATTTTGGCTCAGGGCGCGAAGCTTTCCGCAGCCAATATCGCGAATATTGGCAAGGGGAGCGACAAGGGGGCGCCGTGACTCGTTTGCCGCAGGCCCGTTTGCGGGAACGGCGACCGAGCCCCTGGTTGCGGAAGTTGCGGCACCCCCAGCCCCCGTCTCCGCCCCAAAGCTGCGCTCGCCGAGAGCCGGGGGCTACAGGCCAAAACTCGTGCCAGCCCAAAGGGTTGCGGCCAAAACCGGCGCTGACTTTGTCGGCCGCCTTGACCATATTCGCGATATGCTCTGCGCCGTCCTTCGCGTCAGCACCAATTTTGACTCGCAACGCACACGTGTTTCATTATGTTAGGGGCTCTTTTGCTCGGCAGCGCCGAAATTTTTCAGGACGTTGTCCTCGAGGATCTTGACCTGCTGCTGCGCGTCCAGCAGAGCCGCCTGACAGAACTTGAGCAATTCGGCGCCGCGTTTGTAGGCGGCGAGCGATTGCTCGAGCGGCATCTGCCCGGCTTCCATGCTGGCGACGATATTTTCCAGCTCCGCCAGCGCCGTCTCGAAGGTTGGGTTATTCTGGGTTTTTGCAGACTTGGACATGGGGGCTGATTGCCCTCCTTGGCAAAACTGAAAGAGTAACGCAATCAGCGGCTTGCGGTCAACGCGTGCGGCAAGATATTTACCCGGCGCGCGGTTCATCCGGCATCAATCCAACGCTTGGCACCGTTCGCATATTCCGCGCGCCAAGGCCATATAGATGCATGAATTCAAGCCCTCATCCGCCGCCGACGGCTTTGCACCTCGTGACGGATGTATGAAAATTCATCATTTAGATTACGTGCCGGCGATTTCCGGCAGGGCCGGATCATCGAGCTTCAGGCTTGCCATCGCGAAGTCGAGCGCTTCGCCGGTAAGTTGCCAAAAGTCGACATGGCGGCCCGCCAGGCTGCGCAGCCACGTGTACTGCAACTGTCTGGTGCGCCAGAGGTCCGCCAGCGGCTGCCATTTCTCGCCGAGCGCGTCTTTCGCCTGCGCCGCGGCGCTGTTAACGTCGAACAACGTGCCGTAAGCATCGAACACGCACGCACGAATTCCGGTCAGACGGAGCTGTGTCATTTTTTCACCTCGCAATATCGTCAGCTATGCAGGCGGCGGAGCGGCGTCACGTTTCAGCGGACGCCGCTCTTTTTGCTTACGCGGCATCCCTTTGCCGCGCCAGAGCGCGAAGGTCTTCATCGGTCACAGGCTGGGCGCCGCGGGAAAATCCAGCGGCGTCTGGTGAACGCGATTGAACAGGTTGGTGAACACGGTTTGCGCGACCGTCAACAGCGTCTCGGTGATTTGCGCGTCGTTGTAGCCCGCGGTTTTCACTGCTCGCAGATCATCGTCCGATATGCGACCTTTCGGCTGGATCGCGATGTTCACGAATTTGACCAGCGCCCCGAGTTTCGGCTGCTGCGGCATTCCGCGGCGGATGTTGATCGCCTGTTCGTCGGTCAACCCGGCCTTTTTGCCTAGGAGGGTATGCGCGGCGAGGCAATAGGTGCAGCCATAGGTTTCGCTGACCGCAAGCTTGATCGCTTCGATTTCACCGCCGCTCAACTGACCCTTGCCCAGCGCTGCGCCGATGTGCAGCACGCTCTCGAGGGCTGCGGGGCTGTTGCCGACGCCCTGGTAAATATTCGGAACGCCACCCACGGCGCGCTGGATCGCGTTATACAATTCTTTGGTCTGCCCGGTCGCCTGCTCCGGTGTCACTACATTCAGTCTCGACATCTCGTTGCTCCTTCGAATAGTTGAAAAACTGTCATTTCGTAGACAGGTTTGGTTCCGGTTGGAACTGGCATATACTTTAGTCTTAGTTTTACAGACGATAAATGCTAAACAGTCAAAACTATTTGTCCTATCGTCCATTTTTATAGCCATGGATGTATTAAGCGACATATTGCGGTCCGTTCATCTGGGCGGCGGCGTCTATTTCCGTTGCGAATTCTCGGCGCCTTGGGGCATGGACATAAAGCCCACGCCGGTAGCCGAGTTCCACATCATCGTCAGGGGAAGCTGCTGGTTGCGCATGCCCGGACTTAGCGCCCCGACTCCGCTGCAGGGCGGCGACTTAGTGGCATTTCCCCACGGCGATGCCCACTGCCTGGTCGACGCGCCAGAAGGCGTGGCGCTGCCCGCGGAGGAAATCGTGCAGGGGCAGAATCTGGACCACTACGGGCCCGTGACCTATGGCGGCAGCGGTTTGCCTGCCACAGTGCTGTGCGGATATTTCCAGTTCGATCGCGACCACCCGCATCCGCTGGTGGCCGCCCTGCCTTCCCTGATTCATATCCGCGGCACAGACAGCCACGATTTCGCCTGGCTGCAGACCGCGCTCAATTTCATGATTTACGAAACCAAAACGGCCAAACCGGGGGCTGAGGCGGTCGTCAATCGACTCGCGGAAGTGCTGTTCGTTCAAATGGTGCGGGCCTACATCGCGCAATCCGAAGCACCGCCGGGGATGTTGGCCGCCATCGCAGACAAGCAGATCGGCGCGGCTTTGCAGCTCATGCATCAGACCCCGCAAAACCCGTGGACGCTGGCGACCCTGGCGCGGGAGGTCGGCATGTCGCGCTCCGCATTCGCGGCGCGATTCAATCAACTCGTCGGGCAGACGCCGATGCATTATCTGACTTTCTGGCGCATGCAAAAAGCGCGGGAACTATTGAGCGAAACGCGCCTGGGCACTGCCGCAATCGCCGAACGGGTCGGCTATCAGTCAGACGCGGCCTTCGGCAAAGCTTTTAAGAAAGTCGTCGGCACGGGACCCGGCGCTTATCGCCGTGATCCTGTGCGAAGATGAGCACGCTGACATGTAACGCGCCCTGTTCGAAACTCGGCCGAACTCACCCATGAAACTCTCTGCAGTTGGCGTCTGCCTAGCGCTGCACCACATAGACTTATCCGAAGCATGGGAGCGCGAAAAAGGTTCCTTCATGCACTCCGCCGAACCCACAGCATCTCGACGTTGACTTGAGCATCCTTGATCAGGTTGAAAACCGGGCAGCGCGCCTCGGTTTCCTCGACCACGGCACGCAACCGGTCCTCGGTTTCGTCGGTATGGACTGTGGCCTGCACGCGTATGCTTTGGAAGTGCGGGCGCACCGATCGTTCACCCAGGCGTCCCCGGATGTCGATCGTATACATCGCCTCAAAGTCTATCCCGCGGTATTGGAATCCCATTTCCTTGGCGGTTCGGCAGAAGGTAACCGACTCGCATCCGCACAGCGCGCCAAGCACGGTCTGGAGCGGCGACGGGCCCTCGCCGGTCCCGCCATGCGGCACCGGCTCGTCGGTGACGAGGATTCCGAATTCCCCACAATCGATCTCGGTGCGCAAGGTGGCATCGTTCTTCGCCGTAATCACCTTCTTGCGAATAATGGGTTTGGACAAATCGAGCTGTTCTTCTGAAATGACATTCGTTGTCATCACGGCTCCTTTCAATGAAAACGGAACAATCGTTCCAAAAAGTTGAACGTCTAGTGAACGACTGGGGTTCGTCTACCAGCGCATCAGGCGCGAGCCGATCAGCGCGCCCAGAACCGCCGGAATCAGCATGCCGAGCACGTACCAGATGCCGAGGAATGGCGCGGTCATCTCCGGGCAGTGCAGAGCGTAAATAAGCGCGCCGCCCGCCCCCGCGAGCAACCCGGCAGAGGCGCCAGCCAGCGCGAGCCGCGTCGGTGCAAGCCCCCTCATCGCCCACAGGACCGCGACGAACAATGGGGCAGACAACAGTGCGATAGTAAACGGGCAGGAAGCAGCGCTTTGACCCAGGACCAGTTCATCACGTTCTCCGGGAGCCGCGCCGAGCAGCACGACCCCGGCGAGCAACCACATTGCCAGTACCGGCGCGGCAATTGCCGCGGGAACGCGTCCGAGCCGCACGCCCGGACGCGATAGCCGTAGCACCGCGACAAGCGCGCCGGCTAGGAGCGCGGCGGGAAACGCGAGCTTCACCCAGAACATCGGCAGCCGCGAAGCTTCGGCCAGATCCGGCCGCACGCCGAGCAGGATCGCCATCAACAGCGTCGTGCCGAACGCGCCCCAGCCCAGCGCGGTCACGTAGCGGCGCTGCAGCGCATGCGGCTCGGCGGCTTCAGCGCCGCTAGCGAGCATGGCTATCAGTTCATCGGTTTTCATCGTTCACCTCGTATCATCGCCGCAAGCGCTTTAAGGCCGCGGTGCACGCCGACCTTGACCGCGGATTCATTCACCAGGTTCCAATCGAAGGTTTGATCATTCCCGGCCCCGTAAGGAGTCGTCTGATGAAAGATTCTCTCTCCCGTGAGGGAGAAAAGGTCGACCGTCACGCTTGAGGCCACGTCGAGGTTGAACTTGATCTTCGCGGGAGCGGTGCGCGCCGGGTTGGGGAAGGGCACGACCGCGCTGCGGAACTGCTCCTCGTTCTGCTTGGCCACGGTCACG
>CAYIRZ010000153.1:0-7319 GCA_964365845.1 uncultured Streptomycetaceae bacterium | reverse complement strand
GCCGCGCTCATCCAGTCGGCGCCGGTCGCCATGCCGTTGAAGAACGCCGGCACGCGCCGTCCCGCAACGTAGTACTCGGACACCTCCACGGTGCGGCTCATGACGCCGATCAGGGCGTAGAGGCCGATGGTGGCGAACAAGAAGGCGTAGCCGATATACTGGCGCGTCAGGCCCATCTGTTCGGCGACTGCCAGAATCAGGACGAAGGCTATGAACCCTCCGGCATAGACGGCGTAATATTTCTTGAGCTGCTGAGTAAAGCTGACTTGGCTGAAGGCTTGGCTCATGTGAGTTCCTCTTCCTGCACGTTGTACTCATTGTCGAGCTTGTTCATGTAGCGCGCGTAATACCAGATGATCACAACGTAGATGATCAGCGAGCCCTGCGCCGACATGTAGAAGCCGAGCGGGAAGCCAAGGAAGGTGATGCTGTTGAGTTCCCTTGCGTACCACCCTTCGACGAACGTGACGATGAACCAGATCACCATCAATATTGCGGTGATGACCAGATTCTTGCGCCAGTACTCCTGGTGCTTCGCGGTTAACTCCATGGAGCCTCCTTTGGTTGTTGGAAAGCGGCCAAAATTCACGGCCGCATTGAAACAAACTGATTTACTTATTATTTTTTTACCGGTTTAATGCTAAAGAAAAATACTTACAAAATCCTGAATCGGCGTGATAAAAATCGGGTATGCGGCGGCGCACCAAGATGGGCTATGGCTAGAAAGAAGCTTTGCGTGTCGCAACGCCGCGTTGGCCGGGACAAACGTCACATGCATGGCGTTCTTTTTACCCCGTTATTTAGTGCTTTTCATTTTAGGAGTTTGTCGAGCCCAAGTCCGACAAACTCCTAGGAGCAAAGCTTGAGAATACTGATTACCGAAGACGATGCCGCGCTTGCCGAGGCATTGCAGTTTTCGCTGGTACAGGCGGGCTACGCCGTCGACTGGGTCGCTAACGGCGCAGCCGCCGATGAGGCGCTGAAGGAAGATATTTTCGGGTTGCTCATCCTCGACCTGGGTCTGCCCAAGCTTGACGGCTTCGAAGTGCTGCGCCGCATCAGACGGCGCAATGCTTCGATGCCGGTGTTGATTCTGTCGGGGCGCGAGCAGCCCGAGGAAAAAGTGACCGGACTCGATCTCGGCGCTGATGATTACCTGGTGAAACCCTTCAGCCTGAGCGAACTTCAGGCGCGGGTGCGGGCGCTGCTGCGTCGCGGGCAGGGCAGCGTATCCCCGGCGATCACCTATGGGGGCCTCAATTTCGACACCATAGGCCGCACCGCCAGCGTCGAGGGCCGGACCCTGCAGCTGTCGGTTCATGAGATCGGCGTTCTCGAATGCCTGCTGCACCGCTTCGGCAGGGTGGTGAGCAAGGAGCAGCTGGTGGAACAACTCTACAGTTATGACAAGGAAGTCAGCCATAACGCCATCGAGGTTTACGTGCACCGGTTGCGCAAGAAAATCGCCGGCGCGGGCGTGACCGTGCGCACCCTTTACGGCCGCGGCTATTTGCTCGATTACGTCTCCGATTAGGAGCTTGTCGGCCTTGTCCGACAAGCTCCTAAAATGAAAAGTACTCAATACGCCGAAGCGTCGATCAGCAGCGATCCGTTAACGCTGCGCGTTCCGGTGAATGGGGCCAAGCCCGACAGGCGGATTAAGTCAGCAACCCATTGATTATTTTGACTAACTCTCTGGTTGAAAACGGTTTGGTCATGTAGGCATTGGCGCCCAGCATCAGGCTTTTTTCCACTGCGTTTTCATGCCCGCGCGCGGTAAGCATCAGGATCTTGGTGTGTCCCAGCATGCCGTTTTCGCGAACGTGGCGGCATACTTCGAAACCGTCGAGCAGCGGCAGCATGATATCGAGCACGATCAGGTCGGGTCTGATGCGTTCGGCGATGCGCAGCGCTTCGTTCCCGTCGCGAGCGACCGTCACTTCGTAGCCTGCTCCCTGCAGCAGGAATTCCAGCGACAGAACAATGCTCGGTTCGTCTTCAGCAATCAGGATTTTTGAGGACATGCGGAAAGTGGATTCAGTATCCAGCCCCCGGTTTCAAGTGCCGAACTTCGAACCGGGTTTGACCGGCAAGGTAAAGGAAAAGGTCGAGCCTGTCCCGGGAGCACTGGTGACCCACAGCCGGCCGTCGAAGTGGCTGATAATTTCGCGGGAGATGGCGAGGCCGAGACCGCTGCCCTTGGGTTTTTGGGTAAGCGTGTCGCCAACCTGGCGGAACTTGTCGAAAATGACCCCCTGATCGGCCGGGCTGATGCCGATGCCGTTGTCGGTCACGTCAATGCGCAGCGTGTCTTCCTCCCGCGCCAGCCTGACGCTGACCCGGCCATCCTGACGCTCGCAGAATTTCGCGGCGTTTGACAGGAGGTTGAGCATGACCTGCATCAGTCGGTCGCGGTCCGCGACAATCGGCGGGACTTCCAGAGGAGCGCTCATTTCCAGCGTGATGTTCTGTTCCCTGAAAAGCTGGCTTACAGCCGTCACCGAGTCTTCAAGCACTTCGCGCATGTCGATTTTGCCGGAATGCCATTCGGCATTGCCTGATTCGATCTTGGCGAGATCGAGCACCTGGTTGATGAGCCGGGTCAGGCGCTCGGATTCCTTGATGATGATGCCGAGGAATTTTGCGCGCTGGCCGGTATCGAGTTGCGGGTTGTCGTTGAGAATTTCCGAAAACGCGCGGATCGAGGTGAGCGGCGTGCGCAGCTCGTGGGTGACGGTGGAGATGAAGTCGTCCTTGAGCCGGTCGAGTTCCTGCAGTCTCTGGTTGGCATTCCGCAACTCGTTGGTGGCGGCTTCGAGTTCGTGCGATTTCTGCTCGAGCTGACGGCTGTAGGCGAGCATCTGCGAGGCTTCATCGATGATGGTCATCACTTCATCGATGCCGAGGGGCTCCTCGCGGACGACGGATGCGATCATCGCGCGTGCGGAGGCGCTGCCGATGGTCCCGGCAAGCAGCGATTCGGCGTAGTGCACCAGGTCGGCGTCGGCGGCAAGCGTCTTGATCGATTTTTCGCCGCGGCCGCGCGCATAGACGGTGAACGCATCGCGGGCGCGCTCGGGACCCAGGAAACGGCCGAGCAGCGCCAGCAGATCGTCGACCGAGGCGCTGCCGCGCCAGAAGCGGGAACCGGCGGTTGGGGAAGATTGCTTGAGCACATCGACGAACAAGGTTGCCTGGCTGTGTTCGGCGGCGCTGGGTCGTTGCAGCAGGGAGATGCCGACGTAGCAGCCGATGTTGGCCAGCATGCTCCAGAACAGGCAGTGCGTGATGTCGTCCAGTCCGTAGAGGCCGAACAACTGCTGCGGCCTGAGCAGGTCGCTGCCGAACAGGCCCTGCGACAGGAAGGTGATGGGCAGCCAGCCGGACTTGGCGAAGGACGGCAGCAGCAGGGTGTACAGCCATACCAGGAAGCCCGCGGCCAGTCCCGCAATCGCACCCGTGCGCGTGCCGCCCTTCCAGAAAATACCGCCGATGATGGCGGGGCCGAACTGCGCGACGGCGGAAAACGAAATGAGCCCGATCGACACCAGCGCATACGCCTCGCCGGCAAGATAGAAATAGATATAGCCGAGCACGAGAATGAGGACAATGGCGCCGCGGCGTATGCCCAGCAGCAGTCCCGACAGGTCGAGCCGCTCGGTGAGCCGCAGCCACTTCATGCGCAGCAGCACCGGCATTACCAGATCGTTGCACACCATGGTGGATAGCGCGATGGTCTCGACGATCACCATGCCAGTCGCCGCCGACAATCCGCCGACGAAGGCAAGCAGCGCGAGCAGCGGCTGTTGCTGCGCCATCGGCAAGGTCAGCACAAAAGTATCGGCATCGACGCTCCCGCCCGGGAAGTGCATCAACCCGCCCAGCGCAATCGGCAGCACGAAAATGTTGATCGCGAACAGATAAAGCGGGAACAGCCAGATCGCCTTGTTGAGGTGGCGTTCGTCGACGTTTTCCACCACCGCGATCTGGAACTGGCGCGGCAGGAACATGATGGCGAGCATCGACAGGAAGGTGAGCGAGGCCCAGGTCGTGTAGTTGCCGCTTTCGCCGCCCAGTATGAGCAGGGCGTGGAGCTGGGGCACCTCGGCGGCGCGGTCGAAGATGTCGGTAAAGCCCCCGTACATGCCGAAGGTCACGAACAATCCGACAGCCATGAAGGCGAGCAGCTTGACCACGGACTCAAAAGCGATGGCGGCGACCAATCCTTCATGGCGTTCGGTCGCGTCGAGATGACGCGTGCCGAACAGAATCGTGAAGGCGGCAAGCAGCATCGCGATGTAGAACGTGTTGTCGCCGAGAAACAAAGGCGCGCCTGCCTTGGCGGGCATGATCACTTCGGGATACTTGAGGATGATGGAAAAACTGGTCGAGATCGCCTTGAGCTGCAGCGCGATATAAGGCACCACGCCGATCACCGCGATGATGGTGACGATGCCGCCCAGCATGTGGCTCTTGCCGTAGCGTGAGGCGATGAAGTCGGCGATGGAGGTGATGCGATTGGCCTTGCTGATGCGGATGATTTTCAGCAACACGTACCACCACAGTGCCGCCATCAGCGTCGGCCCGAGGTAGATCGGCAGAAAGCCGATGCCGCTGGTCGCGGCGCGTCCGACGCTGCCGTAGAAGGTCCACGAAGTGCAGTAGACCGCGAGCGACAGCGCGTAGATGTAGGGATTGGCGATGATGCTGCGGCCGGCATCGGCGCGCTTGTCGCCGTAGTAGGCGATCGCGAACAGCAGGCCGACGTACGCAAACGAAGCCAGGACGATCGTGGCGCCGGTCAGCATCTTTCGCGCCTCGCTCTATATGCGGATGTCAATCGCCGCGCTTCTCCACCACCAGCACCATCAGCCCGATGAACAGCGCCCATACCGTGAACACATAAGCGTAGAGCAAGGGGATGCCGAAGATTTCCCAGCGGCCGGTGAACAGCGACAGCAGGGGGTAGTTGAACAGCAGGCAACCCAGCAAAAACAGCGCCGCGAGGCGCTGTCCCTTGACGCTTGATCTGATCATGGGATTAGCTTATCGCCTGCTTGAGCTGCTCAAGGATGGCCGGGTTCTCGAGCGTGGAAACGTCCTGCGTGATTTCTTCGCCTTTGGCGATGGAGCGCAGCAGGCGCCGCATGATTTTCCCCGAGCGCGTCTTCGGCAGATTGTCGCCGAAGCGGATTTCGTCCGGCTTGGCGATCGGGCCGATCTGCTCGCCGACCCAGTCGCGCAGCATGGTGACTATTTCCCTGGCCTGTGCCCCGTTCGGCCGCGATCCTTTCAGCACCACAAAGGCGACGATCGCCTCGCCCTTGATGTCATGCGGTTTGCCGACCACCGCCGCTTCCGCCACCAGGGGATTTGCCACCAGCGCCGATTCGACCTCCATGGTGCCGAGGCGGTGTCCCGCCACGTTGAGCACGTCGTCGATACGGCCGACGATGCGGAAATAACCGTCCTCGTCCATGCTCGCGCCATCGCCGGCGAGGTAGTACTGGCCCTTGAAGTCTTCCGGATAATAGGTTTTCTTGAAACGCTCGGGATCGCCCCAGATGGTGCGCACCATCGCCGGCCACGGCCGTTTGATGACCAGGATCCCGCCTTTGCCTCTGCCGACCGAATGCCCGGCCTCATCCACGATGTCCGCAAACACGCCCGGCAGCGGCAGCGTCGCCGAACCCGGCTTGGTCGGTATTGCGCCGGGCAGCGGCGTGATCATATGGCCGCCGGTTTCGGTTTGCCACCAGGTGTCGACGATGGGGCAGCGTTCGTTGCCGACCACTGTGTGATACCACATCCACGCTTCGGGATTGATCGGCTCGCCCACGGTGCCAAGGATGCGCAGGCTCGACAGGTCGTATTTTTTCGGCAGGTCGCCGCCGGCCTTGATCAGCGAGCGGATCGCCGTCGGCGCGGTGTAAAACACGGTCACCTTGTGGTCCTGGATCATTCTCCAGAAGCGGCCAGCGTCCGGGTGAGTCGGCACGCCTTCGAATATTATTTCGGTGGCGCCGGCCGCGAGCGGGCCATAGGCCCCGTACGAGTGCCCCGTCACCCAGCCGACGTCCGCCGTGCACCAGAATACGTCGGCGGGTTTGTGATCGAACACCCATTTCATGGTCAGAATGCACCACAGCAGATATCCCCCGGTCGAATGCTGTATGCCCTTGGGTTGGCCGGTGGAGCCGGAGGTGTAGAGGATGAACAACGGGTGTTCGGCGTTGACCCATTCCGGTTCGCAGATGTCGGACTGGCCATTGAGGAGGTCGTGGAGCCAGATGTCGCGCGTGGGATGCCACAGCATATCCACACTGGCGCGTTTGTAGACCACGACCGATTTGACTGAGCCGCAGCCCCCCATCGCGATGGCTTCATCCACGGCGGGTTTGAGCGGGATGCCGCGCCCGCCGCGGAATTGTTCGTCGGCGGTGAGCACGGCAACGGCCCCCGCGTCGATAATCCGTTCCTGCAGGCTCTTGGCCGAGAATCCGCCGAATACCACCGAGTGTATTGCGCCGATGCGGGCGCAGGCCTGCATCGCGACCACCACCTCGATCGACATCGGCATGTAGATGATGACGCGGTCGCCTTTCTTGATGTCGAGCGACTTGAGGCCGTTCGCCATCATGCAGACGCGGCGATAGAGTTCCTTGTAGGTGATTTTAGTCACCTCGCCGTCGTCGGCTTCGAAAATGATGGCGACCTTGTCGGGTTGGGTCTTGAGGTGGCGGTCGAGGCAGTTATAGGATGCATTCAGTTCGCCGTCGTGAAACCACTTGAAGAACGGCGCATTGCTTTCGTCGATTACCCTGGTGAACGGCTTGTGCCACAGCACATGCTCGCGAGCCAGCCTTGCCCAGAAACCCTCGAAGTCGCGTTCCGCCTCGGCGCACAACGCGTGGTAGGCGGCCATTCCCGAAATATTGGCCTGTTTGACAAATGCCTCACTGGGCGGGAAAACGCGGGTTTCCTGCAATACTGACTCAATCATCTTGTTTGACATGCATTCCTCCGCTGACGGTGTTCAAACGAAATTCTGGAGTTACGGGGCCGGGAGCGCGTGCTACGCCGGATTTTTGTTTTATTTTTGATTGTCCTTAATAAAAGCATTAAACGATAGTCTTGTAAAGCCGCAGGCGCCGGATTTTTGTGGCGTCGGCGGCCAATCGCATGCATACTTGCGGCTTGCTAGAGCCCATAACATAATGAAACACGCGTCTCATTATGTTATGGGCTCTTGGGCGGGCCTCCCCGCATTGCATGGTAGTGAACCTGGTCAGGTCCGGAAGGAAGCAGCCACAGCTATT
>CAYIRZ010000152.1:0-7351 GCA_964365845.1 uncultured Streptomycetaceae bacterium | reverse complement strand
TAAACGATTTCCTCGGGTTTGCCGTAGGCCAGGACCGTGCCTTCGTTGATAATATACGCGCGGTCGCAGATACCGAGGGTTTCTCTAACATTATGATCGGTAATCACTACGCCGATGCCGCGCTCCCTGAGAAACCCTATGATTTTCTGGATATCCAGGACGGCGATGGGATCGATGCCGGCGAACGGCTCGTCGAGCAGGATGAAACGTGGCTCGGTGGCCAGCGCGCGCGCGATCTCGACGCGCCGCCGCTCCCCGCCGGAAAGGCTGATTGCCGGATTGTTGCGCAGATGACCGATATGCAGGTCGCGCAACAGGTCGTCGAGCTTGTTGTTTATCTGATCGGGATCGTTGTTGTGCAGCTCGAGTACGGCGCGCACGTTGTCGGCGACCGACAGCCGGCGGAATATCGAGGCTTCCTGCGGCAGATAGCTCAGACCCAGCTTGGCGCGGCGGTGTATCGGCATGTGCGTGAGCCTCTGATCATCAAGGTAAAGCTCGCCGCCATCCGCCGGCACCAGCCCCACCATCATGTAGAAGCAGGTGGTTTTTCCCGCGCCATTCGGTCCGAGCAGGCCGATTACTTCGCCGCTCTGTACTTCGAGCGATACGTCTTTTACGACAACGCGCGAGCGGTAGCGCTTTTTCAGGCGCTCGGCTTTGAGTTTGCTCACCTCGGGGGTCTGCGTTGCGATGGGTGACGACGGGGCCTGATTCGCGCCATCAGCCGCAACAAGGCTACTTTTTGTCAGTTCCAAGTTCTTCACGCGGAGAAACGAGGGCCTCGGCGGGCTTGAGAGGAACGGGCGGCGCGGTGACGGGGGAGTTGCTCTTGTCCCTGGGTTGCATTGTCGCGCGCACACGGCGGCTGGGATCGGGAGCAGCGGTCTTGCCCGCGCCGATGACCTGGAAGAACTCGGTATTGGCGTCGTACGAAATGTAATTGCCCCGCACCTCGTCCTGCCCGCGTTTCATCGATGAACGATTGAACATCTGGACCTTGTCGGCCCGGCCGTCGTATTCGATGCGTTCGGCCCAGCCTTCGATATATTCGTCGAAACCTTCGCGCTTTTGCCGGAAGTAGGAGAGGTTGCCCCAGGTCGTGCCGTATTTGAAGCCGTCATTATCCTGACGCACTTCCATGCGATCGCCGCGGATCATCAGCGTACCTTGGGTCAGCACCACCTTCCCCTCGAACGTCGAGAGCTGCTTGATGTCGTCGACGGTGACACGATCCGCCTCGAGGTTGATGGGTTTTCCACGATCGGCTTTTTCGGCGCGGCCAATGGCTCCGGTAAGCGCGAGCGCGCAGCACGCAACGAAGAGAACGAGCCGCCCGGCGGGAGATTTTCCGGAGTGGGTGCCTGCCGCGGCCGGCGCGCTATTTTTTGGGTTTAGCATAAATGCCTCTGACTCGGGATTTCAGTTGCAGGATCCGAGTCTCGCCGTTCAATTCTAAGCCAATTGCATTGACGACGGTATTGGCATCGGTAATGACGACCGGCCGGTCGGTCTTGGCGATGTTGTCGTCGGGGATAACGTGCAGATAGCTGGTTTGCATCGCAAGTTGGCTCTTGTCGTCATAGGCGGCGCGCGTGACCCGCACCTCGTCCTGAAAATAGACGTTTTCACCGTTTTTCGACATGAGCGCTTCCCGGGAGGTGATGGTTATCGGCGCTTTGCCGGAAGCGTAGCTCATGAATTTCGGCGATTGCAGATAAGTAGTGTCGTCATCCGGGTAATGGATCATTTTTTCGGCGAACAGCGTGTGCTTGATGCCGCCGTCGGCAGTCGTGCGCATCGCCGACACTTTGTCGACGATGTAATCAGGTTCGTGACGGGCCGCCCCATCGCGCTTGCCCGCGGGCGGCTGAACCGCGCGGTCGAGCCAGAACGTCAGTGCCGCGAGTATTGCCAGCAACAGCAGCGGAAACCAGGCGGTAAGCCTTTCGTTCATCATGATATATCAGCCGATCACGGTCATTTCAAATAGGGCGCGATCTGGGCTTCCAGCGTGCCTTGCGCCTGCATGATGAGTTCGCAGACTTCCCGCACCGCGCCGCGGCCGCCGTGGGCCTGGCTTATGTAATGCGCGTGGCTTTTCACGGCGGCGGGGGCTTCCGCCACGGTCAGAGCAAGCCCGCAGCGCCGCATGACCGGTAAATCGATGACGTCGTCCCCCATGTAAGCCGACGCGGCAGCGTCGAGCTTGAGCCGTGCCAGCAACTCCTGAAACGCCACGAGCTTGTCGGAGACGCCCTGATAAAGCAGGTCGATCCCGAGGTTTTCCGCGCGCAGCTCGACGCAGCGGGAGGTTCTGCTGGTGATTATCCCGAGCCTGACACCGCCGGCCTGCAGCATCTTCATGCCGTGTCCATCGCGCACATTGAATGCCTTCAGTTCTTCTCCGGAGTCGGTGAGATACAGGCTGCCGTCGGTCAGCACGCCATCCACGTCGAAAATGGCGAGACGGATATTCCGCGCTCTTGCGTATACCTCCCTCATTTCAGCTGTCAATTCCGGCCATTGGGCGAAGGTCACTGATCAGATAACCTTGGCGCGGAATAAATCGTGCATGTTGAGCGCGCCGAGCAGGCGGTGCCCATCGTCCACAACCAGCAACTGGTTGATCTTTTTGCGCTCCATGATTTCAACGGCTTCGACGGCGAGTTTGTCGGGGCCGATGGTGCTCGGTCCGGATGTCATGACATCGGCCACTTTTGTGCCGTGCAGATCGGCATTTTTTTCAAGCACGCGCCGCAGATCCCCGTCGGTGAAGACGCCGACTACGCGTCCGTCATCGTCGAGGATGGCGGTCATGCCCATGCGTCCGCGCGACATTTCAAGCATCGTTTCCATCAGGGTCACGGCATGCGAAATGCGCGGCGCATTTTCGCCGGTGCGCATCACGTCGCGCACATGGGTCAACAGTTTTCTGCCCAGCGTTCCGCCGGGGTGGGAGCGGGCAAACTCGTCGCGCGTAAATCCCTTGGCCTGCATCAGCGCGACGGCGAGCGCATCGCCGAGCGCAAGCGCCGCGGTGGTGCTGGCGGTAGGCGCGAGATTGAGCGGGCATGCCTCCTTCGTGGCACCGGCGTATAAATGCACGTCGGCTTCCCGGGCAAGAGTCGATTCGGGGCTGCCGGTCATCGCGATCAGCTTTGCACCCCAGCGCTTGAGCAGCAGCACGATCGCGAGCAGTTCCGAGCTTTCTCCGGAATTCGAGAGCGCGATGAAAACGTCCTCGCGCGTGATCATGCCGAGGTCGCCATGGCTGGCTTCCGCGGGATGCACGAAATAGGCCGGGGTGCCGGTACTCGCCATGGTGGACGCGATTTTGCGCGCCACATGCCCCGATTTGCCCATACCGCTGACGATTACACGACCACGGGAATTGAGGATCAGTTCAACCGCCTGGACGAAAGGCTGATCGAGCCTGGCGATCAGGTCGAAAATAGCCTTGGCCTCGATCTCCAGCACGTCGCGCGCTATCGCAATCGCATCGTGAGCGGATGCGCCCAATTTGGGATTGTTCATCGCGGCCAAGTATAGCAGAAGTGGCGCTTCTTCAAGCCCGGGCCTGCGCTTGCAATTCATTGTCGATAGGGCATTATTCGGGGAGCCCCTGAAGATAAAATGACATGCAAACCACGCTGCAACCGGTGCTGATTCTGCTTGCCGCCGCGGTATTGGTGGTGGTCGTATTCCGCTCGCTCAAACTGCCGCCGCTGCTGGGTTATCTGATCGTGGGCGTGGCGATCGGTCCGCATGCCCTGGGCTGGATCCGGGACACCAAAGAGGTGCACAGCCTCGCTGAAATCGGCGTCGTATTCCTGATGTTCAGCATCGGCCTCGAATTCAGCCTGCCGAAACTGAACACGATGCGGCGCATCGTGTTCGGCCTGGGCGCGGCCCAGGTGGCGCTGACGCTGGCCATTGTGTTTGCGGTCGCGATGGGGCTGGGTATCGCTTGGCAGGCGGGCCTCGTGCTGGGCGGCGCGCTCGCCATGTCTTCGACGGCTATCCTTGCCAAGCTGCTTGCCGAAAGGCTCGAACTCAATTCCCCGCACGGGCGCCAGATCATAGGCATTCTCCTGTTCCAGGACCTGGCGGTGGTGCCGTTGCTGATCCTGATCCCGGCGCTTGCGGCGGCGCCGGAAGACCTGGCGATGAATCTGGGTTATGCACTGCTCAAGGCGGCAGTGGTGCTCACCGTGCTGCTGTTCCTGGGCCAACGCCTGATGCGTAGCTGGTTTCACCTGGTGGCAAAGCAGAAATCCTCCGAGCTGTTCGTGTTGAACGTGCTGTTGATTACGCTGGGGGTGGCTTTCATCACCGAGAGCGCCGGGCTTTCGCTCGCGCTCGGCGCCTTCGTTGCCGGCGCCCTGATCTCGGAAACCGAATACCGCTACCAGGTCGAGGAGGACATCAAGCCGTTCCGCGATGTCCTGCTGGGGCTTTTTTTCGTGACCATAGGCATGCTGCTGGACGTGCGTGTGGTGCTGGAAAACGGCTGGCCCAGCGTGCTGTTGATCACCTTGGTGGCGCTGAAGACGCTGCTGATTTTCGGCTTGAGCCTGTTGTTCGGCAGCAACTCCGGGGTGGCACTGCGCACCGGGCTGGCGCTGGGCGCCTGCGGCGAATTTGGCTTCGTGCTGCTGAGCCACGCCTACAATCTCGGCCTGATCGAGCCGCAGATCCTGCAGCCGGTGCTGGCGGCGATGGTGCTGTCGATGCTGATCACACCGTTCATCATCGAGCGCAGCGAGTACATCGTCAGGCGCTGGAGTTCGACGGAATGGACGAACCGCGCCATGCAATTGCACAGTATCGCGGTGCAGTCGATGGCCGCCAACGAGCACGTCGTGATCTGCGGTTATGGCCGCAGCGGCCAGAATCTCTCGCGGTCGCTGGAGCAGGAACATATCCCGTTCATCGCCCTCGACATCGATCCGCAGCGCATCAAGGAAGCGGTCACGGCGGGCGAGAGCGTGGTGTTCGGTGACGCGGCGCGGCGCGAGGTGCTGGTCGCGGCGGGGCTGCTGCGCGCGAAGGCGGTGGCGATTACTTATTCCGATACTGTTTCGGCATTGAAGATCCTGGCGCACGTGCAGCAATTGCGTCCGGGTCTGCCGGTGGTGGTGCGCACGCTCGACGACAGCGACATCGACCTCCTCAAGGCGGCAGGTGCCGCTGAAGTGGTGGCCGAAATCATGGAAGGCAGCCTGATGCTGGCCTCGACGACGCTGATGCTGCTCGGCACGCCGCTGAACCGCGTGCTGCGCCGCATCCGCGAGATGCGCGCGCACCGCTACAGCCTGTTCCGTGGCTTTTATCACGGCATGACCGACGAGGCTGACGATGCCGATGAGACGCAGCCGCGCCTGCATTCGGTGATGGTGGCCGAGGGGGCGGCGGCGATCGGCAAATCGCTGGGGGAACTCGATCTTGCGAGCCTTCATGTCGAGGTGACCGCGGTGCGCCGGCGCAATGTGCGCACCGTGACGCCGGCGCCGGACACCCGCATCGAGGAAGGCGATGTCGTCGTTTTACTCGGTGTGGAAGAAGACCTGGCTGCGGTGGAAATGAAGCTGATGCAAGGCTGAAAAAAAGCCCGCGGGATCGCGGGCTTTTTTAACTTTGGACCTGAAACTTTAGACTTGAGACTGGCCCTAGAAGAGGCTCGCCCCGCCGCAGTTGGTTGTCCCCAAGGTAGTGGCCCATACGCCCGTTGCGGCGGCGTAGCAGCTAGCATCGACGAGGGCTACGCCTCCGCCCACATAGGCACTGTAGCGGAAGGTGCCGCGGCCGGCATTGCCGTCATCAACCTTGCGGTCGATTTCGGTCAGGATGTCCACCGGGATCTGATTGCCGGTTTTGACGTTGGGCCGGACGGTGGCCGCAGGGTCGCCGGTCACGATGACGTAGTTAGCGTCGTGGATGATCTGCAGCAGGGCATTATAAGGATTGGAGGGAGAGTTGACGGCGCTGGCGACTTCGAGCACAGCGGCCATGGTGTAGTTGCCGCTCAGGAAGCCGGCGTGGGAAAGGTGCATCCACGCCAGTGTTGGCTCGTTTGCGCCTGCGGTGACCGTAATCTGGCCGTTCCCGTCTCCGCCCAAAGCTGCAGCCACATTGGGAATGTTGGCGTTGGCTTGAGCGCCGGGGTAGTCGCCAGGTAGCGCACGGAAGCGGTCCTGGAAGCCGAAAAAAGCCGCCTTGATGCCATCCTGCGTCGAGATGATGTTGCGCACGCGCGCGCTGGTGATGAGTTCCTGGCCTTTCAGCACGCCGCCCAGCAGCAAGCCGATAATGACCAGCACGATTGCGATTTCGATTAACGTGAAACCGTTTTGTCTACGCATGGTTTTTATCCCCCAGTTGCAACGGATGTCGTAAAAGCAAACTGCTTTTCCGCAAGAAATATGCCATAAGTGGTAGAAAAATCATAGGCTTCTACTATTGTGGGCTGTTCACAACCATGGCACTGTTAGCAGTGTTGAGGAATACGTATAACCAATTGATTAAGTTAGTTTTAATCTGATGTGCGTGAGATTTGCTTCAACTGCGACTTGCGATTTCCATTATTAGTGCTTGAAAAATAAAGAAACTGCTTGAAGGAAAACAGCGGGTTATTGTCGATTTTTCGACGGGAGTGACGATTTTTCGGCGTTTTTCAGCTCTTCCAGACGCTGGGTCAGGAAATAGATTTCCCGGGAATCGGTCACTTCACCGCTGGCCAGCAACCCGCCCAGCAGGACCGTCGCGCTTTCCAACTCTCCCATGTCTTCCAGGATGAAAATCCGCATTTGTCTTGCCCAACCCGATGCAGCGCGCGCATGCCGGGTGATGTCCTCCGCGTATTTGAGCGCCAGCGCCGTGTCCTTGAGGCGGTGCTTGGCCAGGATGGCGCAATGCGCCAGCCAGCGCCAGCGCCGATCGGGGTCTTCCAGGAATTTGCGGCGCACGAAATCGAACATCAGGCGCTGCCTGGCCTGATCCGGCACCTGACCGTAGAGCTGCGAGGCCATCATCAATGGATATTCCGCGACCGGATCGAGCCCGAGCAGGGTTTCCAGCCAAAGGAGGACGCGTGGATAGTCGAGGTCGTTGAACGGGATGCTGATTCCCGGCTGGTTATCGAAGGCCTGCAGGTAGAGGGTGAGCCATTGCGCCAGCGCGATCGGCTCGCCCAGGCTCACTGCGCGCAGCACGGGTTGCGACGGCGGCGCGGCGAGCGCTTCCGCCTGGGCGCTGGGTTTCGGCTGCAATGCCTGCCATCCAATCTGCAGTGCCAGCGCGGCCGCAAGCAGCACCAGCACCGGCCGCGGCACTTGGTTGATCGCACGCT
>CAYIRZ010000151.1:0-7403 GCA_964365845.1 uncultured Streptomycetaceae bacterium | reverse complement strand
AGGCGAAAACAACGCCCTGCAAGTGACATTGGTTCCGGCCCACACGGCGTTGCGACACGCAAAGCTTCTTCGAGAGCCTGTCGCCGCAGCGTCGATCAACAGCGATCCGTTAACACTACCCGTTCCGGTGAGTGGGGGCCAAGTCCGACAGGCTGCTAGCCGCTGACGTTCAGTGGCCGTGCATGGAGGCGCTGCCTGCGGCCCTGACTTGAGCCTCGACTTTGACCGTCGATGGCGCATTGCCGCCACCCCGGATGGTCAGCGTCAGCGCTATCTTGTCGCCTTCCTTGAGCGGCTGTTTGATGTCGAGCAGCATGACATGCAGGCCGCCGGGCGCAAGTTTCACCGCCTTTTTCGCCGGAAGATCGATTTTCGCAACCGGCCGCATCCGCATCACGCCAGCATCCATGCTCATGCTGTGCAGCTCGGCCTTGCCCGCCACCGCGCTCTCCACGGCCACCAACGCGGCATCGGCATCGCTGGTCAGATCCATGTAGGCGCCTGCCGTTTTCTGTCCGGGCGCAGTCGCCCGTACCCACGCATTGCCGGCACTGACCCCGTCCGCGGCCAACGCCATGAAGGGCGCTGCGGGCACCGTGATCAGCACGCCGAGCATGAAAGCGGCACACCATTTGCGAATGAACTTCACCAGGCGTCTCCTGTCATTACATCGGATATCGATGGCGCGTATTGTTTCAATTCTGTTCGACGCGCGCAACCAAGAAAACCGTATAATCACACTTTTTGTAACGCTCATGCGACTGATTATTGCCCTTGTAAGTCTGCTGTTTCCCCAACTGTTGTTCGCGCAGCAAGCCGCGCTTCCGATTCCCGCCCCGCCGCCGGTCGCCGCCAAAGCCTATCTGCTGCTCGATTTCAAAAGCGGACAGTTGCTGGCGAGTCAAAACCCGGACGAGCGCGTCGAACCGGCGTCGCTCACCAAGCTGATGACCGCGTATCTCGCATTTTCCGCGCTCAAACAGAAAACCATCAGACCCGACCAGATCGTTCCGGTTTCCGAGCGGGCATGGCGCACCGAAGGCTCGCGCATGTTCATCGAGCCCAGGAAACCGGTCACGGTCGACGAACTGCTCCGCGGCATGATCGTGCAGTCGGGCAACGATGCCTGCATCGCGCTGGCGGAGGCCATCGCCGGCAGCGAAGAAGTGTTCGCGCAAATGATGAACCGCGAAGCGCAGCGCCTTGGCATGAAAAACACCCGTTTCGTGAATTCGACGGGACTCCCGCATCCCCAGCACTATTCGACGGCCCACGATCTCGCGCTGCTGGCCGCGGCGGTCATCCGCGACTTTCCCGAGTATTACCCGTTGTATTCGCTCAAGGAATTCCGCTATAACAACATCACGCAGGCCAATCGCAACCGGCTGCTGTGGCTGGATACCACGGTGGACGGCATGAAAACCGGCTATACGGAGAATGCCGGTTATTGCCTGATCACGTCGGCCAGACGGGGAGAACAACGCCTGGTCTCGGTGGTTCTCGGCACCGCTTCGGAGTCGGCTCGCGCCACCGAAAGCCAGAAACTGCTCAATTACGGTTTCCAGTTCTACGACGGCGTGCGTCTCTATGAAAAAAACCGGCCGGTCGCTACACTGCAAGTCTGGAAAGGCAGCGGCAACAGCGTCAAGGCCGGTTTCGCGAGTGACTTGTATCTCAGCCTGCCCAAGGGCCAGGCAGATAAACTCAAAGCCAGCGTGGAGAGCCTGCAGCCGCTGCTGGCGCCGATCAACGCCGGCCAGAAAGTGGGCATCATGAAGCTGACGCTGGATGGCAAACCCTTCAGGGAGTTGCCCGTCGTGGCGCTGGAGAGCGTGCCGCTCGCCGGCATTTTCGGACGCGGATGGGACACCCTCAGGTTACTGTTCAAGTGAGGACAACGTGAGCGAAATCGTTTATCTCAACGGCGAATTCATGCCGCTGGAAAAGGCCCATATTCCAGTGCTTGACCGCGGTTTCATTTTTGGCGACGGTGTCTATGAGGTGATTCCCGTCTATTCACACCATCCGTTCCGGCTCCCCGAGCATCTGCAACGATTGCAGCACAGCCTCGACGGCATCCGGCTCGCCAACCCCATGGACGCCGCCGGGTGGACCGGGCTCATCCGCGATATCGTTGCGCGCAACGCGGGCGATGATCAATCCGTCTATCTGCAAGTAACGCGCGGCGTCGCCAAGCGCGACCATGCGTTCCCGAAAAACGTCGAACCGACGGTGTTCATGATGAGCGGCCCGCTCGTCACGCCGGCGGCAGAGTTGGTGGAAAACGGCGTAAAAGCCATCACCGCTACTGATTTCCGCTGGCTCAAATGCGACGTGAAATCGGTATCGCTGCTCGGCAACTGCCTGCTGCGCCAGGCGGCGGTCGACGCCAACGCGGTTGAAACCGTGCTGTTCCGCGATGGCTACCTCACGGAGGCTTCGGCAAGCAATGTCTTCGTCGTCAAAAACGGCAAACTGCTGGCGCCGCCCAAGAACCATCTGGTGCTGCCGGGAATCACCTATGACGTCGTGCTCGAACTCGCCGCGGCGAACGGCATTGCATGCGAAGTACGCGAGATTTCCGAGCAGGAGGTACGCAGCGCCGACGAACTCTGGCTGACCTCTTCGACCAAGGAAGTGCTCGCCATCACCGGCCTTGATGGCAGACCGGTCGGCAACGGCAAGCCGGGGGCGATGTTCCACAAAATCCACCGCCTCTACCAGGATTTCAAACGCACCGTGATGCGGCAGGCAGCGTGAGCCGCCGAAACAATATGGTCAATATCCCGAATGCCGCCGCTGAGGTGGCAGCGTAAACACCAGGCGATGGCAGACGACTCGCTGATCGAATACCCGTGCGATTTCCCGATCAAGATTCTCGGTCACACCCGCGCGGGATTTGCACAGGCGGTACTTGAAGTGGTGCAGCGTCACGCGCCCGACTTCGACGGCACGGCGATGGAAATGAAAACCAGCAAGCAGGGCAAATACCTGAGCATCACCTGCACCATTCGCGCCACCTCGCGCGAACAGCTCGATAATCTTTATCGCGAACTGTGCGACCATCCGATGGTGGTCATGGTGCTGTGACGCGCCAGGAGTTTGTCGGACTTGTGTTCGACAAACTCCTAATGTGTTCCGATCAGTTCCTCAGTCGGCAAGCCTTTTGACCGGAGTTCGTCGAGTCTTTTCTCGCCCTCGGTTCGCAATCCGGCAAAAACACCGCCCTGCGTTTCCGGCATCCGCCGTAGTTCGTCCATCACGCGAGGCAGTTCAGCCGGGAATACGGTGATGGCGCGGTGCCAGAGAAATGCCGCTTGTTGTGCTTGACCGTCCAGCGCGTGCAACAGCGCACACTTGTACGCCACCTGCCAGATGGGGTAGAACCGCAGGGCGTCATTGCACAATGCAAGCTTATCCGCCAGCGGCTCACCCGCCAACGGCATGGCGGCCGCCAACCGCAAATCGATGTGGGCTGTAAAAAGAACGTTTCGTCGCAGCTCCTCCAGAAGCTCGGGCGGTGCCAGTGGCACTTCCTGCGAGGTTGACTGGATTGAGGGGAGCGCTCCGTGACGCAGTGGAGCATAATCCACCAGCGCCCTCACGAGGAAAACCGCGCCCAGCAGCATGACTCCGGCCAGCGCCATGCGCACCATTCGCGGCGCCTGTAAACGGTATCCACCGTTATCGACGGCACCCAGGACAAGTGCAAACGGCCCCAGGAAAAAGGTGTACCAGAGCGGATATTCCAGTTGACTATGAATTGCCATCACGCCGAGCAATGCAAGAGCCAGCCAGAATTCCGTTGTCAAATCCCTCTTGAGGACGCGGACTAGCCAGGCCAGCAATCCACCAACCGTCAAGATCGCGGCAAACAATCCCAGTTCAGCCATTAATTGCAACAGGAGGTTATGTGCATGTTCGGCGACCGGTGCGCCAAACCAAGCCGGTCCGGAAGTCAGGAACATATGCCACGAAAACCGGCCTACCCCGACTCCAAGCAGGGGGGAAGACAGGAAGATCTCCAGTGCCGCCTGCCAACCCCACAGCTTGACCGACTTGCCGGACTTGCCGGATGCCTCGACGAGCAAGCGATCCGTGCTGTTGGGAGCACCCCAATTGGCGAGAACGATCTGCAGTGCCGCGAAAAGGCCCAGTATGACCAGGGCTCCGAGAAACAGACGCTTGTGCGAGTCTTTTCCCGGAGCACGGCGATGCCATACGAGCGCCAACGTGATTATCGCGATCAGGTACAGGAAAACGCTGCGGGAAGCGGAGAGTATCGAGGCTGACAGCAGCATTGTTGCCGCAAGGACAAAATACGCCCAGTTCAGGCGCTTATCGGCAAAGAGATAGAGTGCGGCGGCGGATGCCAGCCATAGCTCATCGGCGAAGTGGTTCCTCTGGGCGACGTTGCCGATGACCGATTTCAAGGGCACGACCAAACCGTAAATCGGCCCTGCGTTTGCGAACTGCAAGATGCCGGTCAAGGCGCTGAACAAGCCGCCCACGAGCAGCCCCCACGCCAGTACGTGCATCAGGCGCGGCAGGCCGATTGCTCCGGCAAGCGCATGGCCCAGCACGGCGAGCATGCCCGCCCAGATCAGATAGAGCACGAATACGATCGTCTGACTGGGATAGATTGGCTGTTGCACGACCAGTTGCAGCAATGCAATAGCTATCAGTCCGACAGGAACGATGAGAATGCGCGGCACTGCAAAGCCGTGCGCTGCTCTGCCAACGACCAGTGCAATGCACGCGGAAAGTCCTAATGCAGCCGCGAGCCATTCGCCATAAAAATGCCGGAAGAACGGATAGTGGCGTGGATCGAGGAAAGGTACGGAAACCATCGCACCCAGGAGCAAAAGACTGACCCGAATGCTCCAGTCCATATTGGTCAATTTCATGAAAAAGCCCGCATTATCGATTGTTATTGTCTATGGCCCGCCTCACCACTCGACTCACTTTTTCCCGTAAACGGTCTTGAATTCATCCGGATACTTTACCGGGATGTTCGATTTCGGGTTGCGCAGATAACCCGGCAGTTCCTTGCATTGCCGAAGCAGCTCGTCCTTCGGCAACGCGAGCAAGGCCTCTTTCTGCTCCTGGCGCTGGCTCATGACGGCCCCCTGGTATTTGCCGAAATTGCGTGAGTATTCCTTCTGGTCGCGCGAGGCCTGCTTGATCATGGCCCTGAACCGGGCATCGAGATCTTCAATCAGGTCTTCATGCCGCTCCATCCAGTCGTCGTATGCTTTCTGCAATTCCCTGCGCGTTTTGGGCTGCATCCCGATACACACATCCTTCTGCGCCTGCAGCGAATAGCGCTCGCCGTAAAGCGTACCGAGGTCGGCAGCATAATCGCCGGTCGTCTGCGCGGCGACCGGGGAACCTGCGCCAGCCAGCACTAAACAACCAATATAAACCAGCCATTGTTTCGATGTCATTCTCTTTTCGCCTGAAATGGCACTGTGCCTGCCTCTCATGCCGAACGTCAACGGCTCGAGTCCGACAGGCTGCCGAGAGCGGCATTTTGCTACCGTTCCCCTGCCCTAACAAGTATGCCGCGCCGTAGTCTGGCGGACCGGCGAAAGACGGCGGCCGCCTTTCGCGATATGATTAACCTGGTTTATTGCCGCAGACCGCATTGCGCCATGCAGGCGCGCCAGCCACGTATGACTGCCATCGCCACGACTCTCGACGACATCACCCTCCCACATGCGACAGTGAAGCGCCTGGGGCTGGCTGCATACGAACCGACCTGGCGTGCAATGCGGGAATTCACGGCGCGGCGCGATGCGGACACGCCTGATGAACTGTGGGTACTGCAGCACCCGCCGGTCTATACCCTGGGTATCGCCGGCAAAGCGGAACATCTGCCGCGCACCGAAACCGGCATTCCGGTCGTCAAGACCGACCGCGGCGGACAGATCACTTATCACGGCCCCGGGCAGGTCGTGATTTATCTGCTGCTCGACATGCGGCGCCGGGGGCTCACGGTGCGGCCGCTGGTTAGGCGCATGGAACAGGCCGTGATAGACTTGCTCGCCGGTTACGGGATAGCCGCCCGCGGCAGTGTCGATGCGCCCGGCGTCTATGTCGGCAGCGCCAAGATCGCCGCGCTGGGACTGCGCATCAGGAACGGCTGCTGCTATCACGGGCTGGCCCTCAACGTGGACATGGATCTCTCCCCGTTTCACGCCATAAACCCCTGCGGCTATCCTGGACTTGAAGTAACGCAGATGCGCGACCTCGGCGTCAGTGATACGCCGGAACTTGTCGGCGCCAGCCTGACCCAACACCTGTTACGGGTATTGCATTCCGATGAATAGGACCAAGTCTGACAGGCTGCTGCCAGGCGAAAAGCAGAAAGGCGCGGCCAAAACGGCGCGCATCCCGATCAAGGTGGTGCCGGCCGAACGCCTGAAGAAACCGGACTGGATCCGCGTCAGGCTCGGCGACAGCCGGCGCTTCCACGAAATCAAACAAATCCTGCGCGATCAGAAGCTGCACACGGTGTGCGAGGAAGCCACCTGCCCCAACATCGGCGAATGCTTCGGCAAGGGCACCGCGACTTTCATGATCCTCGGCGACCTGTGCACGCGGCGCTGCCCGTTCTGCGATGTCGCGCACGGCAAGCCGTTGCCGCCGGATGCCGACGAGCCCGGCCATCTTGCCGCCACCATCGCCGCGCTCAGGCTCAAGTATGTGGTCATCACCAGCGTCGACCGCGACGATCTGCGGGACGGCGGCGCGCAGCACTTCAAGGACTGCATCCGCGCGGTGCGCGCAGCCTCGCCAGCGACACGCATTGAAGTGCTGGTGCCGGATTTCCGCGGCCGGCTCGACATCGCGCTCGACATTCTTGCCGAATGCCCGCCCGACGTGATGAACCACAATCTCGAAACCGTGCCGCGGCTCTACAAGCAGGCGCGTCCCGGCGCGGACTACAATAACTCATTGAATTTATTGAAGAATTTTAAGATGCGTTTCCCGCATATCCCGGCCAAATCGGGACTGATGGTGGGACTGGGAGAGACCGATGATGAAATCCTTTCAGTGATGCGCGATCTGCGCGCGCACGATGTCAACATGCTGACCATCGGCCAGTATCTGCAACCCACCGCGCATCATCTGCCGGTGCTGCGCTATGTCGAACCGGCGGTATTCGACAGGTTCGCGCTCGAAGCGGAAAAGATGGGATTCATGCACGCAGCGTGCGGACCTCTGGTGCGCTCCAGTTATCACGCCGATCAGCAGGCCCACGAAGCCGGCGTCACGGCAAAGAGTCCCTAACATGATGAAACACGAATGCGTTGCTGCCAAAATTGGCGCTGACGCGAAGGATGGCGCAGAGCATATCGCGAATATGGTCAAGCCGGCCGACAAAGTCAGCGCCGGTT
>CAYIRZ010000150.1:0-7471 GCA_964365845.1 uncultured Streptomycetaceae bacterium | reverse complement strand
GAACAGCGACGCATCGCGCAGGTAGTTCTCGATGCCGAATTCGAGCATGATGCCGTTGCCGCCATGCAGTTCCACCGCGTGCTGGCACACCTTGAAAATCTCCTCCGACGCATACATCTTGACCATCACGCACAGCGCTTCGGCGTCCGGCGCGCCGGCATCGACCGCCCGTATCGCTTCATTCATCAGCGCGCGCACCGCGGCGAGCTTGGTCGCCATCTCGGCGAGCCGGATCGCCACTGCCTGGTGCTTGATCAGGATGCGCCCGCCCTGCACGTAGTTCTGCACGTAATCGGCGGTGCGCTCGAACGCCGCCATGCCGACGCCCAGGTTCTTCGCCGCCACGATGATCTTGCCGGGACGGAAGTAGATGCCCGCCCGCTTGAGCGCGATGTTTTCCACCAGGCAGTGGTCTTTCGGCACCGCGCAGTCCTCCAGCACGATCTCGCCGTTGTTCATGAAGCGCCCGCCCAGCGTCTCGTTGCAGCGCGCGACCGACAATCCGGGCGTATCGCGCGGCACCAGGAAGCTCGAGGTGCCCTTGGTCATGCCCGCGCCCGGCTTGGTCGTCGCGTAAACGACATAGAGCTTGGCATCGTAAGCGTTGGTGATGAACTGCTTGCGGCCGTTGATCACCCACTTGTCGCCTTTCAGCACGGCCTTGGTGTGCATCATCGCTTCGGGCACGTCGTAGGGCAGCCAGCGGTCGGAAGCACCGCGCGGTTCGGTCAGGCAGTGCGCGAGCAGGAAGGTGGGGTCCTCGACGATGCGCGGGAACCAGCGTTCCTGCAGGTGGCGCGGCGCGATGTTCTGCAGCAGCTTCGAGATCTTCCAGACCTGCGTCAGCTTGTCGCCGAGGCCCGAGTCGCCGCGCGAGATTTCCTCCGCCACCATCGCGAAGGTCTGCACCTCGGTCGCGGGATCCACCGGCGTGCCGCCGAACTCCTCGGGAATACCCAAGGTGCGCACGCCGATCTTGTGCGCCTCCTCGAGCAGTTCGCGCGACGGGCGATTCTCCGGCACCATGTCCCATTCTTTCTCCCAGTTCTTGCGGATGAAGGGGGTGACGAAGTCATCGACGAAAGCGCGTAGGGTGTCCCGCATCATGCGCTGCTCTTCCGACAGCCCGCGGGCTATCATGGCTTGCATCGGGATCCTTTCGTCATAGCGTTTTTCACTCTGTCTTTAGTGTTTTTCATATTAGGAGTTTGTCGAACTCAAGTCCGACAAACTCCTGTTCACTCGGGCTTGATGCCGGCGATCTTGACGAGCCTGGCAATGCGATCGTAGTCCGCGCGGACGAAGTTGCCGAATTCCTCGGGGCTTGCACTGCCCAGCGGCACCAGGCCCTGGTTCGCGAACTGCTGCTTCACGCTGGGCTCGGCCAGCACCTTTTGGATGGTTGCGTGCAGGCTTTTTATGATAGGTCGCGGCGTACCTTTCGGCGCAAAGACGCCGTTCCAGCTCGTATATTCGTAGCCCGGCACCCCCGCCTCGTCTATGGTCGGCAGGTCCGGCAGCAGCAGCGAGCGCGTCTTCGACGAAATGGCGAGCGCTCTCATGCGTCCCGCCTTGATATGTCCGACGAGCGCGGCTGCCGGCGCGATGCACCACTGCGCCTCGCCGGCTACAACCGCCGCCGCCATCGGGCCGCCACCCTTGTATGGGACGTGCACGGTGTCAATGCCGGCCATGCTGGTGAACATCACGCCCGCAAGATGGCTGGACGAGCCGACGCCGGCGGAGGACATGTTGAGTTTGCCCGGCTGCGATTTGGCGAGCTCGATCAACTCCTTCACGCTCCTGGCCGGCACGCTGGGATGGACCGCCATCACACTGTCCGCGTTTACGGTCATCGAGATCGGGGCGAAATCCTTCAGCGTGTCGAAGGCCAGTTTCCTGTAAGTGAACGAAGAGAGGATCATCGAGCTTGGCGCTCCCACCACCAGCGTGTAGCCGTCGGGGGTGGCCCGGGCGCCTATCTCCAGGCCGATGGTGCCGCCTGCGCCGCCACGATTGTCGATCACCAACTGCTGTCCGAGCATTTCCGACATCTTGTTGGTGACGATGCGCGTGATCGTGTCCAGGGACGAGCCCGCCGATTGGGCAGCGATCACCCGGATCGGGCGCGCCGGATACGGCTGCGCCGGCGCTTCCATGGCGGCGAACGTCAAGACCAAAAGCCACAGCAGCATGTCGAACTTGGCTCCATCCAGCGAAACGCGTGGCGTTAACGGAGCGCTGTTGATCGACGCTTTGACGACATGCTGCTTAAGGTAAAATTTTGCGTGTCGAAACGCTGTGCTGACCGGGAAAAGCATTGCTTGCATGGCGTTCATCTCGCCTCCTTCTCTGGTTTTTTTCATTTTAGGAGTTTGTCGAACCCAAGTCCGACAAACTCCTGGATAAACCGGACTATTGAGCTTTTCTTAACTGCGTTACGCGCTCAATCCCTCACCCCCGACCCCTCCAGCCCTCACTCCTGACCTCTCTCCCGAGGGAGAGAGGAAGCACGTGCCTCCCTTCTCCCCTCGGGAGAAGGGTCGGGGATGAGGGATCGAGAGGGGAGATTCGAGACGTAAACGAATATCATTCGTTTACGTAAACCTCACTATTGCAGCTTGATGCCCGCACTCCTGATCAGGTCGTGGTTTTTTTTCACATCGGCCCGGAGGAAACTCGCAAGCTCCGCCGGCGCGCTACCCACCAGGTCGGAGCCCTCCCGCAACAGATAGTCCTTGAATTCCTGCGCGCTGATCGCCTTGAGTATGCCGCCATTCAGCCGGGCGATGATTTCCTGGGGCGTGCCGGCGGGCGTAAAGATCGCCTGCCAGCCGCCGAACTCGTAGCCGGGGACCGTTTCCGAAATCGCCGGCAGGTCAGGCAGCGCTGCCAGCCGGCGCGCGCTCGACACCCCGAGCGTGCGTAACCTCCCGCTCTTCATGGGAATCAGCGCGGTCGACACGGGCGAGAACGAGAGATGGGATTCCCCGCTCAACACGCCCACGACCAGTTGCCCGCCGCTCTTGTACGGCACATGCATCAGGTTCACCTTGGCAAGCTGCTTGAAAAGCTCGCCGGCGAGATGACTGGTGGAACCGTTGCCGGCCGAGCCCATCAACAGTTCGCCCGGGCGCGCGCGCGCAAACGCGACCAATTCCTTCACCGAACGCACCGGCACCGAGGGATGCACCGACAGCGCGTTGAAGAACCGCGAAACGAGCGACACCGGCGCGAAGTCCTTGACCGGATCGTAGCCCACTTTCGGGTACAGCGCGGGGCTGATCGACATCGAGACTGATCCGCCGATGTAGATCGTGTAGCCGTCCGGCGCGGACCGCGCCGCGGTTTCGGTGCCGATCATGGCACCGGCGCCGCCGCGGTTGTCCACCACGACCTGTTGGCCCAGTGCCTTGGTAAGTTCCTGCGCGAACGCCCGCGCCATCAGATCGGTGCCGCTGCCTGCCGACCACGGCACGATGAACCGGATCGGTTTGCTCGGGTAAGCCTGCCCTGAGCCGGCCGAATAGGCCTGCCCGGCCGCCGTCTGCGCCCAACAGCACGCCGCCGCAATGCACCCTCCGATAATCAGCCGCTTCATATCCTTCCCCCCTTAGAGCCCAAAAAATCGGTCTTGATCTTTTTAAGTCACGCAGCGTGCACGCGCGCCCCGGCCGGCAGCCGCGCAAGGAGACCCACGCGCTCGAGTTCCGCGCGCAACGTCTGCCGCTCCTGCTGCGTGATCTGCGGCAGCGGCGGTCTGACATGCCCGCCGGCCATGCCCAGCAATTCGCTCCACGCTTTGAGGTAGTGGATCGGGATGATCTTGTGCTTCAGCCACGGCTCGCGCATCCACCGCTCGTGAACCTCGCGCAGCGGCTGGATGCCGTGCCGTATCGTCTCCGCCTCTCCGAACTTGCCCGCAAGCGCGAGTTCCGCGTAGTCGCGCATCGGCGTGTAACCCGGCACCTGCATGAGAAACGGGGCGGCCGACGACATGTGCACCTTCATGCCGTGGTCGCGCATGAGCCTGAGGCACTCGGTTTCCGATGGATGGGAAAGCACGATCTTGTCGCCACAGAGCTTCCTCACCTGCTCGTAATGGTCCAGAGAACGCGAGCACTTGATGCCGCATATGTTCTCGATGCCGGCGATACGCGCGGTCAGTTGCGGCGAAAACTCGACCCCCGAAAACGGCGTGTCGAACATCCAGATGCCGATATCAACGCGTGAAGCGACCACCTTGAACCACTCGTAAATCGTGTCCTCGCTCGCCCACGGATAGTAGGGATTGATCACGATCGCGAAGTCCGCCCCGACCTCCTGGGCGTGGCGGGTCAGGTCCACGGTCTCGTTGGGAGAATGGTGCCCGGTGTGGGCGATGACCTTGCACTTGCCTCTGGCTTCCTCGACGACGATCTCGACGGCGCGGTTTCTCTCCTCCTTGGTGAGAGCCCAGAACTCGCCCATCGTGCCGGTGCAGAAAATCCCGTCCACGCCGAGGCCGTCGGTGTAGTAGCGCATGTTGCGCCGCAGGCCCGCCTCGTCCAGTCTGTCATCCGGCGTGAATGGCGTGGTAATGGCCGCCCAGATGCCGCGGAACTGAGCGCGGGACGCTTCCTTGGCTTCCGATTTGCGATAGTTCATGCCATGAACTCCCTCATCCCTCATCCCTCATTAAATGAAATGTATCCTTTAGGTCCCTCATCCCTGCAGTTAGAGCCCGACTCCTTTGAGCACATGCACCGGATAGCGCTCCCCCGCTCCGGCACCGATGGCAAAGACCTGGCTTAAATGCTCCAGATCACCGGCGCTCAGCCGCAGCTCGGCCGTCGCGGCATTCTGTTCCAGATTGCGCACATGGTTGGTTCCGGGGATGGGCACGATGTCCTCGCCCTGCGCGAGTATCCATGCCAGTGCCACCTGCGCCGGGGAAACCTGATTGCGCACCGCAATTGCTTCCAGCTCTCGAACCAGCCCGACGTTATGCGCCAGATTCTCCGCCTTGAAGCGCGGGTTATTGCGCCTTCTGTCGCCCGGCGGTAAATCGTCCACGCGCTTGATCGCTCCGGTGAGCAGACCGCGGCCGAGCGGCGCGTAAGCGATGTACCCGACGCCGAGCTCCCGGCAGGCCGGCAGGATGTCGCGCTCCACCTCGCGGGACCACAGTGAATATTCGGTCTGCAGCACCGTGATCGGATGCTCGCGGCAGGCGCGCCGCAATGTTTTCGATCCGGCCTCGCAGATGCCCAGGAACCGCACTTTGCCCTGCGAAATCAGCTGCGCCATCGCGCCTATGGTCTCCTCGATCGGCACGCCGGGATCGACGCGATGCAGATAATAAAGGTCGATCACATCGATGCCGAGGCGCTTGAGGCTCGCCTCGCAACACTCGATTACGTATTCCGGACGACCGTCGGTGCCCTTTTTGCCGCCGGGCAGATCGATATTGCCGAACTTGGTCGCGATCAGCGCCTGGTTGCGCTGCCCTTTGAGGGCGCGGCCAAGCAGCACTTCGTGCCGGCTGCTCCAGTAGGCATCCGAGCTGTCGAAAAAATTAACGCCGAGCTCGAGCGCGCGCCGGATCGTTGCGTTGAATTCGGCCTCCAGCGGGTCGCCGAACTGGATCGGCTGGCTGCCGCGCCCCAGGCCGATGGCGGAGACCTGCGGGCCATTGCGGCCCAGCCGGCGGTACTTCATGTCAGCTTCGCCTCGCCCACGGCAGGTAGCGCCTGGTCAGCCAGTTCACCAGGGCCTCAAAGCTGACCCCGACTGCGACGAGCGCAATCACCGCGACGAAGGCTTCATTGTGCTTGAAGGTCCGCGAGTTGTAGAGAATGAAGTAGCCGAGGCCGGGGATGGAGACGAAAAATTCGGCCACCACCGCACCGATCAGCGCGCGCCCGGCAGCCAGCCGAATGCCGGCGAGCAGATAAGGCAGCGACGAGGGGAAAATGATGTCGAACAGGGTATGGAACGGCCGCGCGCGAAACGAATGCGCAACTTCGAGATACTCCAGGGGCACCGAACGCGCGCCATCGCAGGCGTTGATGGTCACCGAGAAAAACGCCGCGAACACCACGATGGCAAACCGGGCATCGGCGCTGTAACCGAACCACAGCGTCACCAGCGGCAGGATCGCGATCATGGGCGTCGCGAACAGGCTGTTCACGTAATAACGCAGGCCGCGCTCCATCATATTGATGCGCCCCATCGCGAACCCGACCATGGTGCCGAGCACCAGCGATACCAGCAGGCCCGTGATCACCGCCGACAGGGTCGCACCCGCCGCGGCCAGGAACTGCTGGTCGCTGATGACCGCGGTGAATACCCTGGCGATGCCGCTCGGTCTTGCAACATAGGCGGGAGCAAGCGCGCGGACCACGCCCTCCCACAGCAGCAGCATTATCGTGCCGGCCGCGACTTTCAGAAAAAGCGGCGACTCGATCCAGCCGCGCCATGCCGGTTTTGACGCGACCGGCCTGGCCGCCGGGAGCGCTTGCGCCGTCATCGGTTATACCCCCGCCACGCCGCAAAGCGGTTTTCGAGAAAGCGGCCGAGGTCCATCAGCCCGACCCCGAGCAGGACAATGATCAGGATCGCCGCCAGCATGCCGGCGGTATCGAAGTTCTGCGAACCCATCATGATCATCTGCCCCAGGCCGGACGGGCTCAGGAAAAACTCGGCGGCGACCATCCCGACCAGTCCGCGCGCGATCGCCTGGCGCACGCCGGTCATCATGAAGGGCAGGGTGTACGGGATCATTACGTCGCACCATAACCGCCATTCGTTCGAGCGAAATGAGTGCGCGACTTCGACCAGCTCCGGCCGTATGCTGCGCGCCCCTTCCACCGTGTTGTAGAGCACCGGAAACACCGCAAACAAAAACACCACCAGCACCTTGGGGGCAAATCCGAACCCCATCATCGACAGAATGAACGGAATCAGCGCCACCATCGGCGTTGCGTAGAGCATCATGATGTAGTTCTCGAGCGCGACGCGCAGCCAGCGTACCCGCGCCAGCAGCATGCCGACCGGAGCCCCGACGAGAATCGCCAGCGCGAGCCCCGAGAAATAGAGCTGGAACGAGCTCATGATCTGGCGCACCAGGACGCCGTTGTGCGCCGTTTCGGCGATGCTCTCCAGGGTCGCGGATAACGGCGCCCAGAAAGCAGCGGACGCGACATGGCCCGCGCCCTCCCACACCGCCGCTCCGGCGAGGAGGCTCGCGATCACCGTGCCGTATCCCCGGCGCGTCTCCGGACTCATTGCCGCTCCCTGGAAAGCGCTGTCCCGCGCTACTTCTTCACCATGGCGTTGGCGTCCTTCCACACCGAGGTGTCGACGATGCGCTCATACGGCGCCGGCTTCTTGTCGGCCTTGATGTTGCCGACCTTCATCTGGATATTGCCGACCACTTCGATGTTCTTCCGCCCCAGGCCGTCGTGGTCCTTGGGCCAGAATTCCATGG
>CAYIRZ010000149.1:0-7492 GCA_964365845.1 uncultured Streptomycetaceae bacterium | reverse complement strand
TCCAACCGATTTTATCCACCATGCTGTCGCATGACGGATAAAATCCTATTCGTTATATGGCGGGCGCCTTGATCTGCGTCAAATCGCGGCAACTCCTTGTCACTTATTATTTTATGTGTCCCGCGGCACGGTGATTTTCTGAAGGAAACGATCGTCGTTACCGAGGAGCAACGCCGGCATCTGATCGAGGATGCGGCATTTTTCCGCGCCGAACGTTACGGGTTTTGACCGCGGGAGCGGTCAGATTTTGCCGCCGGGCTGGCCGATCAGCGCGTGCAGTTGTTCCAAGTCATTGATTTTAATATGTTTATTTTTTACTTCGATCAGCCGCTCTTCCTGGAAGCGGGACAGCACCCGGCTGATGGTCTCGAGCTTGAGCCCGAGATAGCTGCCGATTTCCTCCCGCGTCATGCGCAGGTTGAACTCGGTCGGTGAGTAGCCACGCAGGGCAAAGCGCTGGGACAGGTTGAGCAGAAAAGCAGCCAAACGCTCTTCGGCGCGCATGCTGCCAAGCAGCAGCATCACGCCATGATCGCGCACGATTTCGCGGCTCATGATGCGGTGGAAATGATTTTGCAGGGAGGGGATTTCGCGCGACAGTTTTTCCAGGGCGGTAAACGGGATTTCGCATACCTCGCTGTCTTCCAGCGCCACCGTATCGGACGTGTGGTGATTCGAACTGATCGCGTCGAGTCCCAGCAAATCACCCATCATGTGAAATCCCGCGACCTGCTCGCGGCCGTCCTCGTGCAGCACGCAGCTTTTCACGAAGCCGGTGCGGACCGCATATAGAGATTGCAGTTCCGTGCCGGCGCGGTAAAGATAATCGCCGCGCTTCACCGGCCGGCGGCGGTTGAACAGCTGATCGAAGATCTTGAGCTCGTGCTGATTGAGCCCGGCGGGCAGGCACAGCTCATGCAGGCTGCACGTCGAACACGCGGTTTTGAGCTTGTTGACGTCGATAGGCATGATGTTGGAGGATGGCATGGGCTTTTCCGTAAATCAGCAGCAATGGACAAGCGCGCCCATATTAACACTGGTTTGACCTAGATCAAAACGCCGTCCGTCCACGATGCGATATTGTTGGAAAAGAGGTAATAAACCAGCATGAATTTCGTTTCCGATCATCTGCCGTTCGAAGTCGACCTGGATCTCATCCGCAGGCTCGACCGCAACGGCCCGCGCTATACATCCTATCCCACCGCCGACCGCTTTGTGGAGGCATTCGGGCCCGAGGCCTATAAATCATGGGCGGCCAAGCGCAACATTGGCGGCATCCAACGCGCGCTCTCGATATACGTGCACCTGCCGTTCTGCAGCACGATCTGCTACTACTGCGGGTGCAACAAGGTCGTGACCCGCAACAAGAATCGTGGCGTGGAGTATCTCGGTTATCTCGCAAAGGAAATCGCTCTGCAGGCGCCGCTGTTCAGCGAGGATCCGCGGGTCGAGCAGATGCACTGGGGCGGCGGCACGCCGACTTTTTTCAGCACGGCGCAAATGCAGGATCTGTTCGCGCTGCTGCGGCGTCATTTCGATTTCTCGCCCGACGGCGAATATTCGATCGAGATCGATCCGCGCACGGTGGACGAGAAAACGATCGCCGCCTTGCGCGCCATGGGCTTCAACCGGTTGAGCCTCGGCGTGCAGGATTTCGACCCCGACGTGCAGCGCGCGGTTAACCGCCTGCAAAGCGAAAAACAGACGCTGGCCATCATCGACGCGGCGCGGCGGGAAGGCTTCCTGTCGGTCAATGTCGATCTGATCTACGGTCTGCCGAAGCAGAACCTGATCACCTTCAACCGTACCCTGGCACGGGTCGTCGCCGCGCGGCCCGACCGCGTCGCGATCTACAACTACGCGCATTTGCCGACGCGCTTCAAGTCGCAACGCCAGATCAATGAAGCCGATCTGCCGTCGCCGGAAACCAAGCTCAAGCTGCTGGCGCTGGCAGCACAGCGGCTGACCGAGGCCGGATACGTTTACATCGGCATGGATCATTTCGCCTTGCCGGCGGACTCGCTGGCGGTGGCGCAGCGGCAGGGCAGGCTGCACCGCAATTTCCAGGGCTACTCGACCCATGCCGAATGCGATCTGGTGGCGCTCGGCGTATCGGCGATCGGCAGCATTGGCCCGACCTACAGCCAGAACCACCGTGCCCTCGAAGATTACTACGATAGCCTCGAGCACGATGAACTGCCGATTATGCGCGGCATGCAACTCACGGCCGACGATCTGCTGCGGCGCGCCGTGATCCAGGCGTTGCTGTGTCATTTCACGTTGTCGAAAGAAGCGGTGGAAATATCTTATCTTATTGATTTTGATAAATATTTTATGGAAGAGATGGCTGAATTGCATGAGTTCGAGAAACAAGGTCTGCTCGAACTCAGTGAGCGCTGGATCAATGTCACGCCCAAGGGGCGCATGCTGATCCGCAACATCTGCATGGCGTTTGACAAGTATCTGCGGCACGAACGCGAGGTGGGCCGCTACTCCCGCGTTATATGACGAAAGGCGAGAGGCGTGAGGCGTGAGGCGTAAGCAGTGAGCCGTGAGCCGTGAGCAGTGGACGGCAACACTCGACTGCGATCCGCATCAGGTTTATTTTTTCCGCTTACCGCTTACCGCTTACCGCTTACCGCTTACGGGCTTACGCCTGATCGCTCATCCCTCATCCCTCATCCACGCACTCAGCCGATCACGCCACAGGCGGCGCGGCCGCCGGCATTGCCGGTGGGATCGGTCTTCAGGTCATCCGGGTCCATGTGGACGACGAGCGCCCGGCCGATGATGCCGTCGGGCCCGTCCCTGCTCACCGAGATATTACCGACCGTGATATTCACCTTCGCCACGCCCTGATCATTGAATACCAGATTGCCGATGTCGCCGGCATGTTTCACGGGGTCGTACGGGCCGCCATGTTTGCCCTTGTGCGGATTGAAGTGCCCGCCGGCGCTCATCGCCTTGGGATCGCTGCAATCGCCTTTCTCATGAATGTGGAAGCCCTTTGGTCCCTTGGTGTGTCCCGTAATCTCGCCGGAAAGGCGCACTATGTCGCCGATCTGGGTGAATTTGACCGTGCCTTGAACCTGGCTGCCGCTTCTCGGCTGCAGCACGGCGGTTGCCGTCGGTTCTTCCTGTTCCGAGGTTGCGGCGCAGGCTGCCAGCAGCAGCGTGCAGGACATAATACCCAATACTTGTTTCATGGTTTCCCTCCTGATGGTTAGATTGGCACTCGCGATAAGAACCCCGAACATTGCCGTGCCCGGGCATTATTGCACGGTGCGGGCTCGGGCACGGACAAGATCAAACCCTAAAGGCATTAGCCACAGAGGACATAGAGAGAAACAACAGAGAAATATACATAACATATTAAATAATAAACATTAATCCGTATTTTCTCAGCACCTGACCTGCTGCTTGCAAAAGTTCTCCAGTTCGACCACCGTGCTCTGGCTGGAAACCCGGTTTTTCACCCGGTCGGCGCCGTAATCGAGACCCAGTTTGAATCCAAATTTTTCGAAAAACGCGTTGAACATCTCGCCGCCCAGCGTGCCGACCGCGTAGAGCGTGTCGTTGTTGCGGTCGTGCTCGAGCAGGATCGCCGACAGCGGCTGAGGGGCGGGGCCGCCCATCACCCGCGCGCCGGCGGCCGGGTCGTATTCGCTGTGCTCCGAACAGCAGTGGATCGTGTCGGGACGCGTGATTTTTGAGGCGCTCGATTGGCCGCGATAGCTGATGAAACTGATCTGGCGCGTCGGGTAAGTCATGCGGTGCGCGCAGATCGCCGAGTAGCCGACGATCGAATTATTGCGGCCCACGCCGCCGGGCCACTGGTAGCTGCCGCCGTCTTCGGTCCTGAGCGCCACGTTCTGCACCGTGGGTTTGCCGAGGTTGAGCAGGAAGCAGGGCGTGGCTTCGAATGGATAGTGAAAAATATAATTCCGGCCCGCCGCCAGGTTCGCCGTCCTGAGCGGCTGCCTGCGCTCGTCGACCAGCAGCGCGCGCGAGTAAAAACGGGGCTTGAGGTCCTTCGCTGCGAAAACCGGCGGTGGGCCGATAGCCGCGGTCGCGGCGCAGACCTTGATGAAGTCGCGTCTCTGCATGGCTTCCCTGACGGGTTTGGGTGGGCTTATTCTTTGGCTTTATGCTGGCGTTGTCAACGGTAGGAGTTTGTCGGACTTGGCCCCGACAAACTCCTAAAATGAAAAAACTAAAGAATGAGGGGGAAAAGAATGCCATGCCAGTGACGTTTGTCCCGGCCACGAAATAGGGCATGGGCCGTAGGGCGGGAATCCCTTCCCGCCACGGAGCTTTGTCGGGAAAGGATTCCCGACCTACTTACCTATGGTGTTGTCATTCCCGCGAAGGCTGGAAACCAGGATGTTCAGGCGGTTACTGGATCCCCACCTTCGCGGGGACGACTTAATCAGAGGTTCCCCTCATCAATAAAAAAAGCCGGCGCGACCGGCTTTTTTTATTTGGCGGACAGCATGTACTGCAGCGCCGCCTTGAGTTCGGCGTCGGAGGCCGCGGGCTTGGGATGGCCCTTGCCTTCCTTGAGCTTCGCCGCCAGCTTGCCCTCGGCGCCCTTGTCGTCCTTGTGCTTGGCGGCGATGTCCTTGATCGCCGGCCCCACTTTCTTTTTATCCATCTCGTGACAGTTGAGGCAGCCCTTGGCCTTCGCCACATCCGCCCCCGACTGGGCATGACCCACACCCGAAGCCAGCACTCCTGCAGCCGCCACGACCGCCAGTATCGCTTTCATAACGTCTCCTAGTTTGTTATGCAAAAAAACCCTGCAGCGCGAGCTGCAGGGTGGAGAGGGTGCTATGCAACCATGAAAATCAGAATTTGTACTTGCTCACCACGTAGAAGATGCTCGCACTATAGGGCTGGAACGCGAACTGCCCGGTCGTCGAGCCGGCACTGGTAGTGGTGGCCGTCACATACGCCGTGTTGTTGTAGCCGATATCACTGTAGCGGTACTTCTCGTATGCAAAGCCGCCGGTGAACTCCCAGTGCCTGCTGTAGTTATAGACACCCTTGACGTTGAAAGACGTTCTCTCCGTGTTGTCGAAGTTCGTGATGGGCTGCAGGACGGTCGTCGCCCCACCCGGTTGCACCGTAAAGTCCGCGCCGCCTTCCGTTTTCGCCCAGATCAGAGAAGTTTTTACCGTCAGCCGGTCCATCGGAACCCAGTCTGCTCCCAGCCCGATCTGCCAGGACTTGTCCTGGTTCTTGGCCGACCAGTTGTATGTGGTGGCCGTCGGTGCCGTGGCCGGGTTCGGGTTGCCCGTTCCGACACGATGGCTCGAATTGTACTCGCTAAATTCGATATCACCGAACAACAGGACGCGGAACTTATTCGGGTCGCCGAAGGACACGCTCGCATAGTATTCCTGGCGCTTGTCGTTAGTGCGCCCGAGTATCGTGTCCTTGTAGTCATTCTTCTTATAGATCGCCTCGAATCCCAGGTCGACATAAGGCGCCGGCGTCGCGTCGAGGACGAGCTTGATCAGATTCTGGTCCACGTTCGCCAGATCGAACCGCCGCACGTACTCCTCGATCGGGTTAGCCGCGATAGCCGCATCGCTACGTACCCAGTTCGAACTCCGGGTCATATACTGGTATTTGATGCGTCCGGTGAGCGATTCGAGCGATGTATTTTTCCACTCCGCAAACACCTTCTTGTCCTTGTTGGAGTGAAAGTCGATCCGCTCGCGGTCCGTGTCATAGTAGTCGAAGCCGCCCGTCAGCTTGTTCTCGCGGTTCAGGCGGTACCCGCCCTCGATGCCCAGATTGTTCTTCTTGTAGCGGAAGAGTTCGGGAACGCACGGGTTGGTGGCCGTGCTGTTGCAGTTGGCGAGCGCCGAGGAGGCGCCGGTCGTCAGACCCGTACCCGCTGCCGGGCTGAAGGACATACGCGTCGAATCGTTGTCCTCTTTCGCATAGTTCCAGTACACCTTGGTGTCGAGGTCCTTCATCGGGTGTGATGCGAGCGAGAGCGAGAACGTGGTCTTCTTGACGTTGCCGTTGAACACCGGGTTGTTCGGGTTGGTCGCGGGCGTGGCGCCGCCGGTTGATAATATCTGCGATAACATTGCGACATCGTTGGTGAGCTTGCTGTAGGTCAACCGTCCCGCCAGCGTCGAACTCCCGGGCAACTGCCTCAGGTTGCCGTTGACCGCGATCCGGGTGAGATTGTTGTCCGGTGGCAGTATGGTCGTATCCAGCCCACTGGCGAAACCTCCGTTCGTCCAGCGCAGGAGGTCGTTATCGTTGCTGAACTTGCTCTGCATGACATTGACCGCGATATACCCACGCTTGGACGAGTAGCCGCTTTCGAGGGAGAAGGTGCGGGTGGTGTAATCGATCGGGGCAGGCAGATCCATGAAACCGCCGCCGGGGCTGGTGGTGTTTGCCCCCGCAAACACGTTGATGCCCTTGCGGGTGACCTCGTTCGCGTCGGCGCGAATGTACCACGGCGAGTTGTTCGACCATTCGGCCATCCCGCCCAGGTCGCGGCGCTTGTAGGAATGGTCGAAGCCGTTCCACGTAGCCGTATTCGCGTTAGGCAGTACCGCGGTAAGCGTCGAGCTGCCGATCCCCGAGTACGGTGACAGCGCCCCCGGCCCGGAACCGAAATTATGGCGGAGCTCATCGTTGTAAAGACGGTATTTGAAGACGCCGTATTGCCCGCCCTTCAAATCAAGGTACATGTCGTCGCGCCCGAGATTTTCACCGTAGGCATTGAGATAGTAACTGTCGCCCCGGCCCCTGGCTTCAAAGCCCCCGAGGATGCTCGTCGAATCGAGATCGCGGTACTCTTTCAGCTTTGACGGATCCCGGGCGTTGTCGTTGACATGCCGCAGGCCGATGCTCACCGACGAGCCCGTCCATTCCAGGCCGGCGGCGGAAACAAGCGGAGCGACGAAAAGATTGGCAACGATGATGCTGATCGCTAGAAGTTTTGGTTTCATGTTCGCCTCTTTATTATCTCAAGAAGAACTTGCCGCGCATGGCGGGAGCGTTGCTGCCGTGGATCTGGTTGTGACAGTTGACGCAACCCCGGGCGAGCAGCCGGGTGTTCTTCGTCCCTGTCCAGCTGCCCGATGCATCGTAAATCGTGCCGGGATGGCGCGACGCGTCGTGGCAATCCTGGCAGACGTTAGGTGCTTTTTCCGCCAGCAGCCGCGCGTGGTTCGATCCGTGCGAGTTATGGCAGGCGAGGCAGTTCTCCTCCACTGGCGGGTGACCCCAGACGAAGGGACCGCGCTTCTCGGTATGGCAGCTGGTGCAGAGTTGCGGGATCGACTCGGCGTTGATCATCTGCTTGGACAGCGCGCCGTGCGGATTATGGCAGTCCGTGCACGCGACCTTGCCTTCGATGATCGGATGATGCGACGGCTTCAGCAGTTGCGAACGAATCTGCTTGTGGCACGAGGTGCAGGTTTCGTACTGCAACTGGCGCTGGGTAGTCTGGTAGGTG
>CAYIRZ010000148.1:0-7514 GCA_964365845.1 uncultured Streptomycetaceae bacterium | reverse complement strand
GCCTGTTAACCATTACCGCATGAGTGCGACGGAGGCGATTTGGGCTCAGGGCTAGCCTCGAACCACGACAATTTGTCGCGCAGGCTGACGACGCTGCCGACGATGGTCAGCGTGGGCGCCGCCAGTTGCGCCGCCGCAGCGAGCGCCGGCAGCGTTTGCAGCGTGCCGGTCAGCACGCGCTGGCTTTGGGTCGTACCCTGCTGCACAATTGCGGCCGGAGTCGTTGCTGAAAGTCCGTGCGCAATGAGCTGCGCGCACAATGTCGGAAGGCCGAGCAGCCCCATGTAAATCACTACCGTCTGGTTCGGCCGCGCCAGCGCGTCCCAATCCAGATTCATGCTGCCATCCTTCAAATGGCCAGTTACGAAGACGCAGGACTGCGCGTGATCCCGATGCGTCAACGGGATGCCGGCATAAGCGGCAACGCCCGCAGCCGCCGTGATGCCGGGCACCACCTCGAACGGTATATTCCGGCTCGCCAGCGTTTCGATTTCCTCGCCACCGCGGCCGAACATGAACGGGTCCCCGCCTTTCAGACGCACCACCCGTTTGCCTTGCCGCGCGAGCTGCACCAGCAAGTCATTGATCGCCTGCTGCGGCATGGTGTGCTGTCCGCGGTGCTTGCCGGCATAGATGCGTTCGGCATCCGCACGGGCCAGCTCCAGGATCGCAGGCGCGACGAGATTGTCATAGACGATGACATCGGCCTGTTCAAGAAGGCGGGCCGCGCGCAATGTGAGCAACTCGGGGTTGCCCGGACCGGCGCCGACCAGATACACCGCGCCGCGTTGCGCTGGCGCATTTTGGGGAAGCGATTTCAGAAAATCAAAACGAGAATTCATCATTGCCACCTTTTGCACAAGGCCATCGGCTGATACCGGCCTATTACTGCGGCCCGGGAATGGTGCGCGCATTTGATGCTCATCGCTGCCCGGCGTAAATTCCGGGCGTGAAAATGGTTTTATCCGATCTTGCCAGCGCCGCAGCGTAAGGATCGACCGCCGTCTCGAGTTCCTCGCACCATGACGGGTGGCTGTAACTCATGTCCCGGAGAAACCACAAGCCGCGCGCCGACTGGCACGCCGCCGCGAGCATGTGGATTTGCTCACCGGCTTCCGGTCCGACGATGCAGCCGCCGAGCAGCTGCCCCGTATCGGCATCGTGCACGACCTCTATAAAGCCCTCGTAATCATGGCGGGCGCGCGCCTTGCCCGAGCCGCCGAGACTAGCCAGCGCCACGTCGGGCTCGAACCCAGCGGATTCGGCGAGGTCTTCGGTGAGCCCGACCGCGGCAATTTCCAGCGCAGAATCAATGACCACCGGCACCTTGTGGTAATTCGCGCGCATCAGGTTGCCGTTGATCGCATTGCCCGCAGCGACCTTGGCATCGTGCAAAGCGGCATTCGCAGTCATCGGACCCGGCTTCATGTCGCCGACCGCGTAAATGCCTGATGCGCTGGTTTCCAGGTATTCCGAGACCTGAACGAATCCATCTGCGTCCAGTGCGACACCGGCCTCGCGCAGCCCTAGCCCGTCAACCTGCGGTTGCCGGCCGACCGCGACCAGGATTTTTTCAAACGTGCCGCTGAAACCATCGCTGAGATTCACCCTGATCCCGTCGCGTGCCGCGGCGTACTCCGACACCGACGCGCTCTTGCGCACTTCGATGCCGATGCGCGCAAACTTGCGCTCCAGCATGGCGCTTGCCCGCTCCGGAATGCGTGGCCGGTCGAGCAACCGGCTGCGCTGCTCGACGATGCATACGCGCGAGCCGAACTGATGGAGCAGGAATCCGAGCTCGACGCCGACGGCGCCGCCGCCGATGCACAGCACCGACTCGGGCAACTGCGTCAGGTTAAACATGAAATCGCGCGAATTCAGGATGCGCTCGCCGTCGGTCAGGCAGGTATCCAGCTGCCGCGGCGCGGAGCCTGCGGCAAGAATGATGCGCCCGGCCTGCAGGGTATGCGGCATCTCTGCAGGTGCGGCATCGTGTGGGCCCGGACGCAGCGCCACGCGCTGACCGCCGAGCAGCCGCGCCTCGGCCGCAAACACCCGCACTCCAAGACGTCTGAGCCATACCGAAAAATTGTCGCGGATACTGGCGACGACCGCATTTTTGTGCACCACCGCAGCATGAAAATCTCCGTGCACGCGGCCGACCAGCCCGCGATCCTGCAGATTGTTCACGTCTTCGATCAGCGTCGCCAGATGCAGCAGCGTCTTTTTCGGAATGCAGCCCTGATTCAGGCAGGTGCCGCCAGGCAGCGCTTTTTCAACGAGCGCGACTTTGGCGCCCAGATGCGCTGCAGTCAACGCGGCCTTGTACCCGCCCGGACCGCTGCCGATGACGATCAGATCGAAATTCAACAAATCGCTTCCCGCTCACGCTTCACGGCGGCCGCTTCGGGCCGCCGGGCGCCGGATTTGACGCGCCGAACGAACGCGACGAAGCGCTCCGCCCAGTTATGCGCGCCAACGCTGCGCAGATGCGCATAACAGGCAAATACGTTGTGGCATACGATGCCGTCGCGCCGGCCGTCGATGCCGTGCCCGCGCAGCACTTCGTAGCCGAAGTCGACGCCGGCGCCGATGTTCTCAAGCGTCGAATAGTGGAATTCGTGGGCGGGTAATTCGCTGCCGCCGTCGCAGCCGGCCGCGGCAGGCTGCGGCCAGGGATGGCGGTCCGTTTCGCGCAGGCGCACGTAGCCGCGGCCCGCCGGCTTGTCGTGCATCACCACATCCGCAGGGATCACCCCCGCCATCTGTCGCGTGACGCTGTTCCAGCTGACGCTGCGCGCAAGATACATGAGCCCGCCGCACTCGGCGTAGACAGGCAGGCCGCCCAGCGCCGCGCGCCGGATGTCCGCGCGCAGCGCAGCGTTTGCCTCCAGTTCCAGCATCAGGCGTTCGGGAAATCCGCCGCCGATGAACAGCCCGTCGAGCGCCGGCAGCCTGGAATCGTGCAGCGTATCGACCGGCACCAGTTGCGCACCCGCCTGCCTCAGCGCTTCCAGGTCGTCGGCATAGTAAAAACCGAACGCGCGGTCGCGTGCCCAGCCGATCCGCACATCGGTAACCGGTGCTGGCGGCGCGATAGCGGCCGCTGTCGCGCTTGCGCGGCGGCGCATAGGCGGCAGCCAACCCGAGATTTCAAGCACGCGGTCGAGATCCACCTGCCTTGCTATCGCAGCGCCGATTTCGGCTATCCTCGCCGCGGCTTCGGTGCTCTCGTTGCTCGGCATGAGGCCGAGGTGGTGCTCGACGATTTCGATGCGCGCATCGTGATGCACCGCGCCCACCACCGGCACGTCGGTATAGTGTTCGATCACCGCGCGCAGCTTGGCCTCGTGCCGCGCGCCGCCGAGATTGTTGAGGATCACGCCGGCGATGTCGATGCTGCGGTCGAAAACCTGGAAACCGAGAATCAGCGGCGCGATGCCGCGAGTCATGCCGCGCGCATCGATCACCAGCACCGCCGGCGCGCGCAGCAGCGCCGCCAGCGCCGCGTTGCTGTTGCTGCCGTCGAGATCGAGCCCATCGTACAACCCTTTGTTGCCTTCGATCAGCGCAAAATCCGCGTCGGCCGCGTGGCGCTCGAAATAGGCGGTGATTTCGGAACGCTCCATCACGTGGAAATCCAGATTGCGGCAGGTCCTGCCGGCTGCGGCTGACAACCACATCGGATCGATGTAGTCCGGGCCCTTCTTGAACGGCTGCACAGCCACGCCGCGATCGCGCAGCGCTTTGCACAAACCGATGCTGATCGTGGTTTTTCCGGAGGATTTGTGTGCCGCCGAGATCAGCAGCCGGGGGGGATGCGTCATATGATCCCTGCGCTTCGGTTGGCTCTCACGCCGCTTTCGCCCAGGAATCCGGGCGCCGCTTCCACAATTCGGCGGCTTGCGCTTCGGCCGCGGCAATGCTGTCCGCCTCGCCCAGCGCGCGCAGCGCGATGGCCGCGGTGCCGATCACGGCAGCTTCGCCATATTCGTCAGAGATCTCGCCACGCCATAATGCCGGCAAGCGGCTCACGTCCATGCCCTCATCCTTGAGATGACGCGCGGCAAACAGCGCGTGCCACTCTTCGGCATGCTCGACGCCATGATGGATGCTTTGGACCATGCATGGCACATCGGGATTACGCTCTATTTCGCCGCCTTCACCCTTTAACACCGCCATGTGCGGCTGCTTGAGCAGTAGTGCAGCCTGTTGATGAATATCGCGATAGTTGGGATGGAAGATACCCTGCAGTTGAACTGCGGCGTTGAGCGGATTGACCATGCGGGCGACGGAATGCATCGGTGAACGCAAGCCGAGCAGCGAACGCAACTCGATCAGGCGGTGAAGCACCGGGCAAAACTTCTCGAGCGCGATGTAGGCAAACCCGCTGCGGCTGATCTCCTGAGCAGCATCACTCAGCGTGGCACTGGCACCGATACCGAGCGCCTGAAGTGCCTGTATGGCGTAGACACGGCGGTCATGGCCGCTGATGCCGTGCATCAACACAGGATAGCCGCTGCCGGCCAGCAACAGCGCGGAGAGCACGAACCACGGCAACTGCCGGCGCTTGCCGGCATAGGCCGGCCAGTCTATGCGTACCGGCGTACCGGTCGCGGGGCGCGTAAACGAATTTCTCGCCGCAGCGACAAAGCCGGACGCCTCTTCTGGCGTTTCCTCCCGAATACGAATCAGCATCAGGAAAGCGCCGATCTGGGCCGGCTCCGCCTCGCCTCGAACGATCATGGCCATTGCTGCATGCGCTTCCGCCTCGGTCAGCGAGCGTGCACCCCGTTTGCCTTTGCCGAGAATACGGACATATTCCGCAAATGGGTGTTCCTGGCTCAAGCCGCCACCTCGTCATTCTTGTCCGCTGCCTGCTGGCCAGACGTCGGGGAATCCAGACGTTCCGGCAGAAACCGCAGCAGCTTGATGGCGATCAGCACGATAACCGCAGCCACTGCAACACCGCCCAATCCCAGAAAGATCTCCGGCGTGCTTGGCACATACGGATGAACTACGCCATCGAAAAAGGTGCTTGACACCTGCATTCCCGGGAACAACTGCAGCGGATACGCCTGTCCCCCGATGATTGTCACGTACATCTGCGCTAATGCGCCAAGCACGACCAGCAGTGCCGCCAGGCAGATCCAGGCACGGGAGCGGCCCAGCCCCGGATGGGCGAGAATTATGATCGGTGCCAGGCTGCCTAGCGCGACTTGCCCAACCCAGAACAGAACGGGATACACCCCGCCGGTAACCAGGATAAATTTCTCAAAGTCCAGCTGCTTCGCGACATACAAGTTGGTGAGATGGTGGACTGTGACGAAATACAGCGCTGCGGCGACAAACACGATCAGTAACCTTTTCAGACGGCTGATAACTGCATCATCCAGCGACCGTCCGCTCCAGCGGTATGCCGCGATCAGCACCAGGATATAGACCGCCAGTCCATATGAAAAAGACATGACGATGAACATCGGCGCCAGCAGTGCCGAGTCATAGGCCTGGCGCGCCACCAGGAAGCCAAAGATCGAGCCGGTGCCGGTGGTAAGCAGCAGGCGCCAGATGAAGGCCGCGAATCCCGCCGGCCCGCTGTAGCTGTTCATGCGCCGCTCCATCATGGTCCACAGATAGATGGCTACGATAGTAAAAAACCCGGTGTAGAGGAACACGTTCAGCGCGAATATCGACTTGAAATTATAGTAGGTCATGGCAATGATCATGCGGTCGGCTCGGCCCAAATCGAGCATCAGCACCATCAGTCCGCCCGCCAGCATGGCGATCGCGAGCAGGCCCGAGAGCGGTGCGAGCGGTTTGTAGAAGGTTTTTCCGAATACCGAAGCGATCGAGGCCACATTGAGAACGCCGGAGGCGGCGACGATCAGGAACACCGCGAATACGTGCGGGATGCCCCACACGATCTGGTTGGTCATGCCGGTCACGACATGCCCGTTATGCTCCATATAGAACGCGGCAGCAAGCCCCGCCAGCGTGATCGCCCCGGCTGCGCCCAGCAGCGCGTAGTAGCCCCGGCTCTGGCCTTCGATTTCCCGAAATGCGATGCTAGCCATGCTCAATCCTGAGTCCTGGTTCTTGAATCCCGAATCCTGATTCCTGAATCCCGCATCTCAGATTCCCTGGTAGCGCACCGCGGTATTCAACGCCAGGTCGGCACGCACCTGGGTCGTCGCATACGTCGCGATGCGTTTCGAGATCTCGCTCTGCGGATCGTTGAGATCGCCGAAAATGATCGCGTTGTGCCCGGCGGCAGCGCACGCCTCTACGCACGCCGGCTTCTGGTCGCGGTCGATGCGGTGCACGCACAAGGTGCAGGATTCGACGCAGCCTTTGCCGCGCGGCACGTCCGGGTTCTGCCCGGTCACGTCCTCGTGCACGAACGAGCGCGCCTTGTACGGGCACGCCATCATGCAGTAGCGGCAGCCGATGCAGATATGCCGGTCGACCAGCACGATGCCGTCGGCGCGCTTGAAGGAGGCGCCGGTCGGGCACACGTCGACGCATGGCGGATGCTCGCAGTGCTGGCACATCATCGGCAGTGTATGCGTCTTTCCGCTGCGCAGGTCCTTGAGTTCTATTTTTCGGATCCACTGGGAATCGGTTTCCTTGATCCCGCCGGAAAGATGGTTCTCCCTGTTGCACGCAGTCACACAGTCGTTGCAACCGGCGTCGCACTTATTGGTGTCGATCAGCATGCCCCAGCGCACTTTGTTCGACGCGGCTTGCCCGGCCGGGCGGCCATGGGCCAGATCGAACAGCGTCACGCCGGGCGCAATCGCGATGCCGGCGACAGCCGCCGCACCCCAGCCGATGAACTGCCTGCGGCTCATCGTTTCGGGTTGCTCCGGCGTATGCTCAGGGCCGTTCATTTCGCTACCCGTCCTGCCGACTGTTGCGCCACATCCGCCTGCTTGTGCTGGGCCCGATCAGCCGGCGGCTTTGGCTTGCTCGAATGGCATTCAAAGCAATCAAGCTTCGCAGCGACATAGCTGTGGCAGCTCTGGCAGAAGTTCTGATCGTTGCCGACCACGCTGTTGTTTTTGCGGCTGGCATGGCACTTGATGCAGCCATTGAGGCTGTGGTTCCTGGTGCGTATGCCCTTGTGCATCGTTTCGTCGCGCTGGTGCTTGAGCAGTTCCATATGGTTCCTGCGCATGAATTCGGTGTTCTCGACGCATTTTTCGCCTTGGCCGGCTTCGACCACCGGCTTGGGCACACGGCCGATCTCTGCAGCGAACACCGGTGCTGCGAGCGCCAGCACGAGGAGCACAAACGATGAATGATGAATGATGAATGATGAACAAGACGCAACTCGCGCACCGCGCCCTGCGCTCTGCGCTCTGCGCTCTGCACTCCGCATTCCGCATTCCGCATTCATCATTGCTTTCCTGTCACTCTCCCAGCCCCATCTGGATGTAGCCGGTAGGGCAGACATCGCGGCAGATGTGACAGCCGATGCATTTCGCATAGTCGGTATCGACGTAGCGGCCGGT
>CAYIRZ010000147.1:0-7524 GCA_964365845.1 uncultured Streptomycetaceae bacterium | reverse complement strand
GATCTCGATACCCCGCTTTCCATCTATCTCAAGCTGGCCAACCGGCCTTATTCATACCTGCTCGAATCGGTGGTCGGGGGCGAGCGCTTCGGCCGCTATTCGTTCATCGGGCTTGCCGCGATGAAGCGCATCGAGGTGCGCGGCCAGGAGTGCGTCGAACTCAATGGCAATCAGACCCTCAGCCGCGCGAACGTGGCCGATCCGCTTGAATTCGTCGATGCCTACCTCAAACGTTTCAGGGTGGCCCAGGACGCGCGCCTGCCCCGCTTCTGCGGCGGGCTGGTCGGCTATTTCGGCTATGACACGGTGCGCTATATCGAAAAACGGCTTGCTCATACGCACAAGCCCGACCCACTGGGCGTGCCGGACATCCTGCTGCTGGTTTCCGAAGAGATCGCCATCGTCGACAATCTGTCGGGCAAGCTGTCTCTGGTGGTCTATGCCGAACCCGGCAAGCCCGGCGCCTATCAGAATGCCAAACTCCGGCTCGGCGAACTGCTGAGGAGGCTGCGCGAGCCCGCCGCCATTCCTGCAGACACCCGCGTGCCGTCGGAACCCGCGGTCTCGGGTTTCGGCGAGAAGCCGTATCACGCCGCGGTCGAGCGCGCCAAGCAATACATTTACGACGGCGACATCATGCAGGTGGTGCCATCGCAGCGCATGTCCAAGCGCTTTCGCGCGACGCCGCTGGCGCTGTATCGCGCGCTGCGCACGCTCAACCCGTCGCCGTACATGTTTTATTTCGATTTCGCCGATTTTCACGTGGTCGGCGCCTCGCCCGAGATCCTGGTGCGGCTCGAAGGCGACACCGTGACGGTGCGGCCGATCGCCGGCACGCGCCGGCGCGGCGCGACGCCCGAGGAGGACGCGGCGCTCGCCGAAGAACTGCTGGCGGACGCCAAGGAACGCGCCGAGCACATCATGCTGGTCGACCTCGGCCGCAACGACGCGGGACGCGTGGCGCAAACCGGCACGGTGCGCGTTACCGAGCAGATGGTGATCGAGCGCTATTCGCACGTGATGCACATCGTGACCAACGTCGAAGCGAAACTCAAACCGGACCTGGGGGCGATCGACGTGCTGCGCGCGACCTTTCCCGCAGGCACGGTCTCGGGGGCGCCCAAGGTGCGGGCGATGGAAATCATCGACGAGCTGGAGCCGGTTAAACGCGGCGTCTACGCCGGCGCGGTCGGCTATCTCGGTTTTCACGGCAACATGGACGTGGCGATCGCGCTGCGCACCGCGGTAATCAAGGACGGCATGCTGCACGTGCAGGCGGGCGGTGGAATCGTTGCCGATTCGCAGCCCGATGCCGAATGGCAGGAGACCCAGAGCAAGGCCAAGGCGCTGCTGCGTGCCGCGGAAATGGCCGAATCCGGTCTCGATACCAGACTTGACTAAAGGCTATTGCCGGAAATCAGCGTTGCAGTCAGGGGAGATGTGGACGCGGCGAGTTACTCGTCAAGGCGAGTCGTGCTTTACCACCAAGACCAGTTCGCACAGTGACGGTGCCAAGCTTGCATGACGGGATCGTATCCAGGGTCGGCAAGCCAGCGGCGAAGCTGTTTGTCGTTAAAGGTGCGCAGGCGCCGATCAAAAAGCTTCCGGTAGGGCAAAAGGCTGCGCAGGGTCGGCCTTACCGTTTTTGCATAAGAACCTATAAATGCAGTTGACCGCTCACCGCTCATTCTTTTCAACACCCGCTTGACGGGTGCGCTTGACGGGTACACGGAGAAATTCTTTAATCTTCGTTCTTTATTCCGGCCAGCACAGCGTTTCAAAGGAGCTATGCCTTGCGCTGGTCCGGCCAGGTTGTAGACCGTCCATAAACCACCCCGACGACGCCTTATTTGTAAAGCGTAGCGTTACATGCTACAATCCCCCATGATCAAGAGCTTCCGGCACAAGGGGCTGCAAAGATTTTTCGAGAAGGGCTCGAAATCCGGCATTCAGGCTCAGCACGAACGCCGGTTGAGATTGATGTTGTCCCGTCTGGACGATGCAATCCTGGTGAATTATCAGGACTATCATTAAGGAGACATTCATGGCACGCATGCATAACCCCCCGCATCCGGGCGAGGTGCTTCGGGAATTCCTGCCGGAGGGAATGACGATCGAGGAAGTTGCGCGGCGTCTCAGCGTGTCGCGTGTTCAGTTGTCCCGTATTCTAAACGGCCGTTCGGCAATTTCAGCGGATATGGCCATCAGGATCGGCTTGTTGACCAGCACGACGCCGGAATCGTGGCTCGCGGGACAATCCAAATGGGATTTGTGGCAGGCGTCGCAAAAACCGCGCCCGACAGTCGCTCCATTCCGTCGCGCTGCTTAGCCCGCATGACCCGGCCGCAACGATCCGATCTCGATCGCGCGGTGAGCGGCATGATGCAGTTGGCGCGGGAAACCGGACTGACACGCGAAGGGCTTTACAAGGCGCTCTCGCCGGAAGGCAATCCGAGTTTCGCGACGGTGATGAAAGTCTGCAAGGCGCTCGGCTTGAAGTTGCACACCGAACCGGTCGAAGCTTAGTCCCGGCCCGGAGATTTCTGAGCCAAGCCCTTTTGATTTTCGATCTCGCCAAAGGAGTTGATCGTGGCTAAGAAAGTTACGGAATCGAGCGGCAATATTTTTCTGGATATGGGGCTCCCGCCCCACGAGGCGGAGGTCATGCTGTTGCGCGCCAAGCTGGCGGAAGCGCTGCGCATCTGGATGGAGCGTGAGAAGCTGACCCAGGCCGCAACCGCGAAGCGCCTGGGCATCACCCAGCCGCGCGTGTCGGAAATCGTGCGAGGCAAAGTGGAGCTGCTTTCCCTGGACTACCTGGTGGGGCTGTGCGCCAAAGCCGGCATCCCTGTTGGCGTGCGGCTTGCAGCCTGAGGCAGGCGACATTTTGGCAGAGATTCCGATTCCGGCAGGAACACCCGAGGGCGAAGCAGGGCTCCGGCTGCTGCTCACCCGCTACTCGGTCAGCGCGAAACACCTCGGCGCGCCGGGTCCCTCGGACGAGCAGCTATGGACCATGGCGCTCGCGGCGCTGCGCGCCCCGGATCACAACAAGCGCATCCCGTTCCGGTTTGTGGTCGCCCGCGACGCGGGCCTCGAGAAACTGGCCGACCTGTTCGAGGACTACGGGCGGCGGCGCGGCAAGACTGGAGACGCGCTCGCCTTGGAGCGGGAACGCGCCACGCCCGTCGTCATCGCGGTCATCGCCCGCATCGACGACCACGATCCCGAAGTGCCGGCCTTCGAGCAGTGGGCCTGTGTCGGCGGCGCGATCAGCAATGCGCTGACCGCGCTGCATCTGATGGGCTATGCGGGCAAGATGGTTTCCGGCCACCGCGCAGCCGATCCCGCGATCGTGGCTGCGCATTGCCGCAGCGGCGAAATGCTGGTGGGATGGATTGCCGCCGGGACGCCCAGGGGGCAGATTACGCCGCGCGGGGAGGTCGATCCTGCCGGCATCCTCAGTAAATTCTAAGCGCCGTTGCCGTACGCTAGTGCGCCCGCTGCGCTATGCGTGGAGGGCGCTTTCGGTTTTTTCTTTCGGCAAACTCATTCGAGTCCGAACGCATTGATCTTCGCGGCCAGCGGCCCGAATACTCCCTCTCCTCGCTTGCGGGGAGAGGGTTGGGGAGAGGGGAAAATCGATCATGCTCTCCTCCTTCGGATGCCCGTCAAAAGCCGTTTCGCACGGAGCATTCTTTTTAATACCCGCTTGACGGGTACACGGAGTTTTCTTTTCAATACCCCCTTGAGGGGTACACGGAGAAATTCTTTAAAGCGCTGCTCGACAAGCCGACTTACCTAAGGTTTTCGGTCTCACCAATCACCAGTCACCAATCACCGCAGTCAGTCGACTGCTCGGCGGCGCACATGGGTCCAGAGAATCGGCGTAGCAGCTAGGGGGTACACTCCACGATAAACGATCCGCACTCTATTTATACTGTAATCCGTTGTTTTAGTTAATGTTTTTGTTGTTCCCCAATCCCTAGTCCCCGCAATTCGCCCCTCATTAAGTGAAACGTATCCTTTAGGGCCTTCATCCCCCATCCTTTAAAGGCGGCGTTCTCTCATTTGTCATACGCCGAGGTTTGGCGCGATACTTCGGCACTTGTTAGTGGTCTGTCCCCTAATACACCACCTTCGATATTAGTACACCACCTTCGATATTAGTACACCACCTTCGATATTAGTGTTGTTAAGACACTTCTTCTAGCTTTTCTAACAATTTAATATGCAGTTCTGTTTTTGCTGGTATGAACGAATAATATTGGTTCTCTGAGAACGGCGTATTTACTTGTCTTTCAAATCTAAAGGTCAACGGTCTTTCAGATTGCGCCAAATCCGTGCTCAGACCAAATCCGGACAAATCCAAAGGGCCTTTTTCGTGTCCAATTGCCTCGTTAGCTTGCTTAAGAAATGAAGCGAGCCTTTTATCTAAGATTTGTGGCATTTTTTTAAATTTAACATACAGCTCACTTGTATATATTTTTTTAATAGGCAGAGTATTGTAACTAGGTAATTTTGATTCTTTGCTAATCCAAGTCAGCATGTCTTCTAAAAAAAGGTCTCCATCTTCAGTAGAAGACCTAGTTTCAATAACAATCCCATCATCATGGATGGTCATATTGACAGCAATAATGACGCCGTCCGCATTTTTAAATGCGCCACGCTCAAAAATCCATCCGTTTTTTTCCGTCACTGGAGGCTTTTCAAGAGGAGTTACAGCAAAATCATATCTCTCTTTTAAAGCAACAATAGCAGGACGAAGAAATATGCCTCTTGGATTAAGAAAATTTATTGGAACTAGCCAAATCGATTTAGCTGAATGCACGGAAAGCAATTTCATTTTCTTATACCCCCTATCCCACTTAAATTTGCGATGCGCCAATCTACAGTTAGATAATCAGACTGGCCAAACATAAACGCAGAGGCCGCCGCTCCGGTGATTGAAGTAGTGCCGAGGGTTATTGCTTCTGGCAAAATCCTATTCGTCCGATCCGCTTCGCGAAGACCAGCATTTACTGCATGATTAGTTTCCTTCGATACCGACTCAAGAATATCCTGTTCTTTTTTAAAGTTTGGAACAGCTAGAGCCTCAGGCGAAACATCTTTCAATTGCTGCATAAGTTGCCCAAAAGAAACAAACCTAACCAAAAGTGCTACATCAAAAGCAGAAGCCAAATCAAGAAGCGTTCGTATAGTGAAATTCCCATAATCTGGGTCTTCTATTCGAGAAATAACGTTCTGGGGTTTACCAGCTTTTTCTCCGAGTTCTTTCTGTGACCAACCTTCGTTAAGCCGCAAAGCGCGGGTCTGGAAGGCAATTCCAGTTTTCACGCTCTCATCGACAAACGCATCTCGATAATCTTTATTAGCCAAATCTTTTTTCACGGATTCCACCTATTTATATCTACTGTTCTAACCATTCCTCTTTCAATGTGCTCCTTACGTGCTACAGCAATATCTATCGCATCTAGCGGCTCAAAGTCTTTTCGTTTGGTAGCAAAAAAAAGGAAAGTAAAGTCATTTCTGTTGGGACCGAAAAAACCAATCGGTCTATACAATATTCCCTGCACTTTAAACCTGACTTCTCCGACCCCATCTCGCAAGGTGTCAAATTGCGGCCGTGTCCAGCCCTCCCTTGGCTGTTGTAAAAGATGGATCATGTAAGCGTCCAATCGAGCTATAACTTTATGCCGTCGTTGGTTCTCGGCAAGCCAGCAAGTAACGACATCACCACCATCATTCAAAGCATACGCCTTCGCGATAAACATATTATCGCAATTTTGTGATGTTTTGGGTCGGAAGCACATTGCCAATTATCGCAAAAATGCGATATAATTGGCCATAAACATGTATCATGTTGTTTTATTGGAATAAATAATAATTAACAATATCGTCGGTTGCTTTATCAAAGGTGTAAGTATGCGCGCAACAACTCGCATGGTGAGCATGAGTATCAACACCGTAACGAAATGCGCTCCACGCAGCCGGACTCAAAAGACCAGCGCCAGCATCGGCAGCAGCCAGTAACACGCACAGCGTAATCATGATCCGGGTCGCCCATTAGCCGCCCCGCGCGTGGTACGGGGTCAGGTCTTGCAATCCAACATTTCCCATAAGCGTGGGAATGTGCAAACCCTGAAATGGATCAAAGTCATTTACCGCGGAGTCGTATCCCCTAGCTGCCACCTTGATTCTGTGGATCCATGTGCGCCGCCGAGCAGCGCAGACCAGCCCGGGGTTTCGGTCGAGCACTGGGCGAGCCACGCGTACATACCCAATCCCGCCGAGACATCACGCCCAATCAATAAGCGATCGTGTTGACGGTGCGCGAGTTGCGCAGGCCGCCGGGCTGGTCGAGCAGCACAGGGATACCACCGCAACAAAAGCGGGGGCGGCGTACCTGGGCGGCCTTCTTTTCGGTTACATTTTCTTGGCCGCGCAAGAAAACGGAGTGCAGCGGAGTTTCGGTGAAGACTAACCTTCAGGTTATGTCGGAGCCAAAAGGTAACCAGCTGCCGGGCTGCCCCCGGCGAATGAAAGAATAGATTATGCAATCCAACATTTCCCTTAAGCGAGGGCATGCGTGATTGCAAGACCCTTTATCCGCACGGCGCCTGCCCCTTCTGGATGGACGCGGCAGGCGCAACCTGTTCCAATACCATGAAACCACTCAGCACAGAGGAGCTTTCCCGATGGCGATCATCGATTCCCAGGTCCATGCCTATGAGGAAAACACGCCGAAGCGGCCATGGCATAAGGTTCCAAATTGGCCCGCGCACGTCACAGGCGACGAGATGGTGGCGGCCATGGACAAGGTTGCCGTGGACGGCGCCATTTTCATCTCATCGTTTTCCATGTACCAATACGACGCGAGCTATGCGGTCGAAGTGCAGCAGGCACACCCCGGCAAGTTCGCCATCGTCAAACCTGTCGACCCGGACGATCCGGCAGCCGCTGATGTCATTGCCGAATGGAAAAAGACACCGGGCGCGGTCGGCGTCCGCATCATGATGACGAAGGAGCCGGGACGCGACCGCGGCCCGACCGACCCCGGCCTCGACCGCATTCTGCGCGCAGCCGTCCTGCACGACTTTCCGGTCAACATCCTGTGCTGGGACAATCTGGACGCGGGCACGGCGCTGATCGACCGCCACCCCGAGACACGCTTCATCATCGACCATCTTGGCATCATGCAGCCCCGCACGCCGCCCGCTCCGCCGCAGCCCTGGGCCGACCTGCCGAAGGTGCTGGAACTCGCCAAGCGCCCGAACGCGGTGATCAAGGTGAGCGGCGCCTGCACGCTGTCCCGGGAACCGTATCCCTTCCCGGACATCTGGGACCCGCTCGCCCGCGTGTTCGACGCCTGGGGTTTCGACCGCTGCCTGTGGGGCACCGACTGGACCCGCGCCTTCGCGGTCGTCAACTACGAACAGGCCGTCGAGCCTTTCCGCCAGACCGACCGCCTGAGCGACAGTGAACGGGCGATGCTGATGGGCGGTGCCTGCGCCAAGGCCTATG
>CAYIRZ010000146.1:0-7541 GCA_964365845.1 uncultured Streptomycetaceae bacterium | reverse complement strand
CGGGCATGGCGCACAGGGGAAAGTCATGGCTGATCTGAGAACTGCTTATAACATCGCCGATCTGTGCGCGATCGCGCGCGATCGCGTGCCGAATGGCCTGTTCGAATTCGTCGACCGCGGCACCGAAGACGAGGTATCGCTGCGCAACAACCGCGCGGTGTTCGAGCGCATCAGGCTCAAGCCGCGCACCCTGGTCGGCGTCTCGGACCGCAATCAGGAAATCACGCTGTTCGGCAACCGGCACAAGATGCCGATCGTGATCGCCCCGACCGGCATTGCCGGTTTGTTGTGGCACGAAGGTGAAATCGCGCTCGCGCGCGCCGCGGCGGAAGCGGGCATTCCCTTCACGCTTGCCACCGGCTCGATGACGGCGATGGAAAAAGTCGCCGAGCAGGCAGGCGGAGAATTGTGGTTCCAGCTTTACATGTGGCCCGACAAGTCGCTTTCCCACCAGCTGGTCGAACGCGCGAGGGCCGCCGGCTTCAAGGCGCTGGTGGTGACGGTGGACGGCGTGGTATCGGGCAACCGCGAGTACAACCTGCGCAACGGCTTTACCATACCGTTCACCTTCACCCGCAAGAACGTGACCGACGTGCTGATGCACCCGCGCTGGCTGCTCAACGTACTGGCGAAATACGTTTTTACCACCGGCATGCCGCGCTACGAAAACTACCCGAGCGAGATCAAGTACAAGGTCACGGCGCGGCCGATGGGGCGCTCGCAGATGAGGAACGACTCGCTCAACTGGGACGATCTGCGCGAGCTGCGCAAGATGTGGCCGCACAAACTTCTGGTGAAAGGCATATTGCATCCCCAGGATGCGGTGCTCGCCGCCGACTGCGGGGCCGATGGCGTGGTGGTATCCAATCATGGCGGCCGCAACCTCGACGGCGCGATTTCCCCGATCGAAGTGCTGCCGGAGGTGGTCGATGCCGTAGGCAAGCGCGTCGCGGTGCTGGTCGACAGCGGTTTCCGCCGCGGCAGCGATGTGGTCAAGGCGCTCGCGCTGGGCGCGCATGCGGTGCAGATCGGGCGCGCCACGCTCTACGGCATTGCCGCCGGCGGCGAGCCGGGCGCGCGGCGCGCGCTCACCATTTTCCGTGAGGAGATCGACCGCGTGATGGCGTTGCTCGGCTGCCGCAGTGTCGCCGATGTCGGCCCCGAATGCCTGCACATCGTCGAAGGCGCGTTGCGTGCCTCGGCGCAGGGCAGACCCGGCCTGAAATTGCTCGATACTACCCGGGCCGTGGCCGAGGGCTAGGAGTTTGCCGGACCCAAGTCCGGCAAACTCCTAAATGGGGCCAAGTCCGACAGGCTGCAAAGATCATATTTTCCGTGGATTACTTCCAGGAGCGCATGTTGGATTACTTGAGAGTTGGGGCCGTCGTTTTTTTTGCATCATTCGTCTCGGGCCTTGCAGCCAAAACGCCCGAGCAGGTTTTCCAGGAAGCATCCAGGAGCGTGGTGGTGATTCATGCCACCGATCAGGATGGAAATCCGGTCAACCAGGGCGGCGGTGTGGTCACGGGCAAGGAAGCCGTCGTCACCAATTGCCATGTTGTCACGGAAGGCGCCAGGCTTTCGGTGCATTACGACAAGCGTGTCCTGGAGGCAATCCTGAAACACAGCGATCTGGAGCGGGACTTGTGCCAGCTCGAGGTGCCTCGGCTCAACGCGCCGCGTGCGCCGCTGTGGACCGGCAGATTGCGCGTCGGACAGCGCGTTTACGCCATCGGCGCGCCGGAGGGACTGGAACTGACCATCAGCGAGGGCCTGATTTCCAGCCTGCGGGAATTCGATGACGAGCAGTACATACAGACTTCCGCGGCGATATCTCAGGGTTCCAGCGGCGGCGGATTGTTCGACAGCGAAGGACGGCTGATCGGCATTACCTCGTTTTTCCTTGCCGAGGGCCAGAATCTCAATTTCGCGCTGCCGGCAAAATGGATAGAGGCGCTCGGATCACGCACGGGGAGTGTTGCCGGGCTGGCTGGTGAAAAAGACCGGATGGCAAAGAAATGGGCGGCCCGCATCGCGGGCTTGAAGGCAAAAAAGGACTGGGCGGAGGTGTTGTCGGTGGCGCAGCAGTGGGTGCGCAGCCAGCCGACACAGGCCACCGCCTGGCAGGAACTCGGCGATGCTTACCGCGGCATAAACCGGCCGCGCCGCGCTGTATCACCCTATATGCAGGCGTTGCGCATCGACCCCGATCTTTTCGAGTCCTGGCGCAATCTCGGTTTTTCCTACCTCGCGCTCAATCAATACGATCGGGCGATCGAGTCATTCGCGGAGGCTTTGCGCCTCAAGCCCAATGACGCAACGGCGCTTTACAACACCGGCGTCGCTTATTATTTCCAGAATCGGCAGGACAAGGCGAAGGAAGTGCATGCGGCCTTGGGCAAGCTTGACTCGAAAGTGGCGCAGGAATTTGCGAAAAAATATATAACCCGCTGATAACGATAAAATATGTTCTGGGTGGCCGCCATTCTTAAATTTTTCTTGACTGAGCTGTGTGGGGGGGGTATAACGGCGCCAAGTGTTTAGTTTCAAGTCCTTAAGAGTCTGGATTTTCAGTGGTTGTGGGATGTTCGTTCTTCAGGAGCTTTGAGATTCAAACATTTGGTCGGGCTAGCCCCGTATTCTCAATTCAATCTTTAGGAACGTGCAAAATGGCAACTGGTACCGTGAAGTGGTTCAATGACTCGAAAGGTTTTGGCTTTATTACTCCCGATGAAGGGGGCGAAGATCTGTTCGCGCATTTCTCCGCGATCAATATGCCTGGCTTCAAGACCCTGAAAGAAGGTCAGAAGGTGTCTTTCGAGATCACCGCCGGCAACAAAGGCAAAAAGCAGGCGAGCAACATCCAGGCGGCATAATCCGTCGAACCGCATTAGTGAAAAGCCGGGCGCACAGCCCGGCTTTTTTTATTGACGAAGGCGGATGGCTGGAGCGTATTAATACATATGATGCAGTGGCGTCCAGGTGCATAACGTAACCCCATGCCAGCACCGCATTCCTGGGACATTTTTTGCCGTGTTGTAGACAACTTCGGCGACATTGGCGTCAGCTGGCGGCTGGCGCGCCAGCTCGCGGACGGGCAGCGCGCAACCGTGCGCCTGTGGGTGGATGATCTCGCGAGCCTGGGTGCGCTCTGCCCGCAGATCGACGCCGCGGAAGTGCGCCAACGCGCCGAGAATGTCGAGGTGTGGCGCTGGGTCGGGCTTTTCCCCGCCGTGACACCGGCGGAAGTCGCTGTCGAGGCGTTTGGCTGCGGTCTGCCCGAAGCCTATGTCGCAGCCATGGTGGATCGCGTTCCGCGAACATTGTGGATCACGCTTGAATATCTGAGCGCCGAACCCTGGGTGCGCCAGCACCACGGCCTGCCTTCGCCCCATCCGCGCTGGCCGCTGGCGCGTTATTTCTTTTTCCCCGGCGTCGAGGCAGGTACCGGCGGCGTGCTGCGCGAAACGAACCTGCTCACGCGCCGCGATGCTTTCGGCGACGCCGGACGCGAGCGCTTCTGGGCATCCATCGGTTTCCGGCTGCCGGCTGCCGGTGCGACGGTGGTTTCGTTGTTTTCTTATGATGATGCGCCGGCCGCGGATCTGTTTGCAGCCTGGGAGCAACTTGAGGAATCGACCGTTGTGGCGGTTCCGGAGGGGAAAGTTGCCGCGTTGGTGCTTGGCCGCCTGGGCATCGCCTCGCCGGGCGCTGGACAGTCTTTTCGGCGGGGCAGCCTGGAGATGCGGATCGTGCCGTTTGTCGCCCAGCCGCGTTACGACGAGCTGTTGTGGGCGTGCGACTGCAACTTCGTGCGCGGCGAAGACTCTTTTGTGCGTGCGCAGTGGGCTGCCAAGCCCATGGTGTGGCAAATCTATCCGCAGCAGGAACGCGCGCACTGGGCCAAGCTTGAGGCGTTCCTGGATCTTTACTGCGAGGGACTGCCCAGGGAGGCTGCGACGGCGTTATGCGGGATGTGGCGGACATGGAACTCGGTAGGCGATGCGCCGGTCTCAATCGGTGAGGCTTGGCGTGCGTTCCGCGCTCAACGCGGGGCACTCCAGGCGCATGCACTTGCCTGGGAACAAAGACTTGCCGCGGTCGGTGAGTTATCCGAAAAGCTGGCGCAGTTCTGCCAAGACAAGTTAAAATAGTATTTTTAGTTCAACGAGATGTGGGACGGAAATGAAGATTGCACAGGAAATCAGGGCCGGCAATGTGATCATGGTCGGCAAAGACCCGCTGGTGGTCCAGAAAGCGGAATTCAGCAAGTCGGGCCGCAATGCGTCCGTAGTCAAGATGAAGCTCAAGAATCTGCTTTCAGGCACGGCGACGGAGACGGTGTACCGCGCCGACGAAAAGTTCGAGATGGTGATGCTGGAGCGCAAGGAAGTAACGTATTCGTATTTTGCCGAGCCTTCCTACGTGTTCATGGACGCCGAGTTCAACCATTACGAAGTCGACCAGGAAAACATGGGCGATGCATTGAACTATATCGAGGACGGCATGCCTTGCGAGCTCGTGTTATACAATGGCAAGCCGATTTCGGTGGAGATTCCCCAGACTTTGGCGCGCGAGATCATTTACACGGAACCGGCGGTTCGTGGCGACACCTCGGGCAAGGTGCTGAAACCGGCGAAACTCAAGACGGGTTTTCAAGTGCAGGTGCCGCTTTTCTGCGCCACCGGCGACAAGATCGAGATCGACACGCGCATCGGCGAGTACCGCAACCGCGTCAAGAACTGAGGGCTGCGTGAGATCTCCCGGAAAGGCACCCGCGCGGTGCCTTTTTTATTGGCCCTAAAGTTTTCCCAAAGGCGGCCGATATATACCCGGAAGGAGCAACTGCAAAATTTGTCGAAGGGCGGCCGCTATATCCCGCTATAGCAATTCATATTTCCCGGAAACGATGTTATGCCTCATCAGACGATGAAAGTGCTGATTGTAGAAGACTCCGAGGACGACGCTGATCTTTTGTGTTCTGAACTTTCGGGTATCTGCGATCAGTTCGAATGCAGGCGTGTCGAGTGCGACGCAGACATGCGGGCAGCGCTGCGGGAGAGCGACTGGGATCTCGTCATTTCCGATCACGCGATGCCGTGTTTCAGCGCGCTTGAAGCGCTGGAAGTGCTGAAGGAGAGCGGCAAGGATATTCCGTTCATCATCTATTCCGGCAACATCAGCGAGCAGGTTGCCGTGTCGGCGCTGCATAACGGCGTGCATGATTCCGTAGGGAAGGGCAATGTTGCCAGGCTGATTCCCTCGATCAAACGCGAGCTGGGTAATGCCGCGACCCGGCGCGCAAAGATGCACGCGGAAAACCACGTCCGCCGGCTCGCGTACTATGATGAGTTGACCGGACTGGCAAATCGCAACCTGTTCTTCGAGGAAGTGGGCAGGGCGTTGTCGGCGCGGGCGGCGGTGAGCGGTCTGGCCGCGATTTTCTTCATCAATCTCGATCGCTTCATGCGCATCAATCACGTGGTTGGCTTCATCAAAGCCAGCGAACTGCTGCGGCAGGTATCGAGCCGGTTGAGCAACTGTGTGAATGATGGCGGAATTCTGGCGCGGCATGGCGGCGACCGCTTTGCGTTGTTCAGGAGCGATATCACCGATTATTCCGGGACGCAGTCGATTGCCGATGCGATCATGCAGGCCTTTGCGGCGCCATTTGCAGTCGATGGGGTCGAGTTTTACATTACTCCCAGCATCGGCATCTCCGTTTATCCCAATGATGGCAACGATGTTTCGACTTTGCTGGTCGATGCCGAAGGTGCCGCGTCTCTGGCCAAGAAACTGGGCGGAAACAACTATAAATACTATGTAAAGGAAATGGGGGAATCAGCGTCCGAGCGGCTGGCGTTGGAAGCCGCATTGCGCAAAGCGGTGGAACGCGGGGAACTGGTGCTGCACTATCAGCCCATGGTGGATCTTGCCACGGGAAATGTCACCGGCAGCGAAGCTCTGGTCCGCTGGAACCATCCTGACCATGGCTTGTTGGCGCCGGATAAATTCATTCCACTTGCCAATGAAATCGGGATGATCATTGAAATCGGTGAATGGGTGCTGAGGCAGGCATGCCGGCAAACCAAGCTATGGCACGATATGGGATTTTTTCCCTTGTCGATTTCCGTCAACGTTGCCGCGGCGCAGTTCGGGCATCCAAAATTGCTGGACCAGGTGGCTGACGTCCTTGCCAAGACGGGACTGGATCCGCAGCACCTCGAGCTCGAAATCACCGAGTCGGTTCTGATGCAGGACTCCGAGACGACCACCGCAATGTTGCGCGCGCTGAAAAAAATGGGGATCAAGATTTCCCTGGATGATTTCGGAACCGGCTATTCGTCGCTCAGCTACCTCAGCCGCTTTCCGATAGATATACTGAAAATAGACAAGTCATTCATTCACGGCATCAACCGCAACAGCGATGATTACGCAATCGTGCGCGCCATCACTGCGCTGGCACGGAGCCTCAACTTGTCGGTTGTCGCCGAGGGCATAGAATTGACCGAGCAGCTGGACTCATTGCGCCGTGAAAAATGCGACAGGGTGCAGGGGTATCTCTTCAGCAAGCCCTTGCCTGCGCACGAGTTCATGGCGTTCATTTCGGCGCCGCGTCGATTGGATACCGATATTGCGGACAGGCAGGAACATTGCGCGGCGTTTGACGGTGAGTTGAATATAGGCACCCTGCATTAAGCCCGGATAACCATCCTGTTGATCTTGCGTTGGATTCCGACGGCATGCCGGATGTTTTCCTATTCTTGTGTAGGAGAAGTTCTTACATGGGCTTAGGCACAGGCTTACAAAAGGTTTAGCAAAGTACATCTATTTCCGGGTTCGGTTATTGAGCAACAATGCAATCGTCATCACCAACCGTTGCATAGGAGGCGTGAAATGAACCCAGAGCAAATGACCGAGGAAATCAGGGAAGTTAACCTTTCTTACATGTTGCTGGCCAGGCAAATGGTGCAGCAGGACAAGGCATCCGCGATATATCGGCTGGGAATCAGCAAGGAAGTGGCCGATATCATAGATAATCTGTCCCACGGGCAGATTCTGAAAATGGTCGCAGCCAACCTCCTGCTGTGCCGGTTCCGGATCGATGATCGCCTGATTCTGGAGATGCTCGCGAACAATAATCGCAGCCATGCCATGTCGCAATCGCATGCGGCGATACTCATGGCCGACCAGCCGCTCGAGCAAATGGCATAAACGCAGTCCTGGATATCAACCGGCGGAGACACAATGCGTAACAAGAGCATGTTGACGGAAGCACGGCAGATCCAGATGGCGAGCGAGCTCATCAGACTCGGTGCGCGCTTGCAACTGCTGGAAACGGAAACCAATCTGAGCCGCGAGCGGTTGCTGAAACTGTACAAGGAAATAAAAGGGGTCTCTCCGCCCAAGGGCATGCTGCCGTTTTCGGTTGACTGGTTTCTCAGCTGGCAGGCCAATATTCATTCATCGTTGTTCATCGATATTTACCGCTATTTGCTGGCCCATACCGACAGCCGTGGGATCGACGCGACCATCAAGAG
>CAYIRZ010000145.1:496-7546 GCA_964365845.1 uncultured Streptomycetaceae bacterium | reverse complement strand
CGATTCCAGCGACCTGCCGCTCAACGTGTCGCGCGAAATCCTGCAGGAATCGAAAGATATCGAGGCGATCCGCGGCGGCTCGGTGAAGCGCGTGCTGTCGATGATCGAAGACCTGGCCGAGAACCACCAGGACAAGTTCGCGACCTTCTGGAAGGAATTCGGCCTGGTGTTCAAGGAAGGCATGGGTGAAGACCATGCCAACCGCGAGCGCCTAGCCAAGCTCTTGCGCTTTGCCTCTACCCACAAGGATACCGAAGCGCAGGACATGTCGCTCGCCGATTATGTCTCGCGCATGAAGCCGGGGCAGGACAAGATCTACTACGTCACCGCCGAGAGCTTCGCCGCGGCGAAGAACAGCCCGCACCTCGAGATTTTCCGCAAGAAGGGCGTGGAAGTGCTGCTCATGTACGACCGCGTCGATGAGTGGGTGGCGTCGAATCTGACCGAGTTCGAAGGCAAACATTTCCAGTCCGTGGCCAAGGGCCGGCTGGAACTGGGCGGGCTCGAGGACGAAGCCGAGAAGAAGGAACAGGAAAAAGAGGCTGACGAGTTCAAGGGCCTCGTCGAGAAAATCAAGAAGACGCTGGGCGAGCGCGTCAAGGACGTGCGCGTGACGCTGCGGCTGACCGAATCGCCGGCGTGCCTGGTGGCCGACGAACACGACCTGAATGCCAACCTCCAGCGGATGCTGAAAGCGGCGGGGCAGAAAGTGCCGGTGTCCAAGCCCATCCTGGAAATCAATCCGCATCACCCGCTGGTGCTGCGGCTGAAGTCGGAAGCGCGGGACGAGCGCTTCAACGATCTCGCGCAGGTCCTGTTCGATCAGTCGCTGCTGGCGGAGGGTGGCCAGCTTGAAGACCCGGCAGGGTTCGTGAAGCGGCTGAATCAGCTAATGCTGGCGCTGGGCAGCGGGTAGAGGTCAATTCTTCGCGCGGAAGTTGTCCACGGTAAAGGATGTCCCCGGACTAATCTGTTACCTATCTTCCCGACCGGCCACACTTGGCGCCGCAGGAACCAGACCATAAGATGAATGTTACTTCTCCAGGTGGGTCAACCTTCTCATTTCGGTATGGCAACCTGACGTCGCTTTTATTTGGCTTGCAGTCGTTTGCAAGCAAATTAAGCGCTTTCAAAATGATAGATACATGTTCATTCCTCGTTATTTTGCATTAGACGAATAAAAAAGGGGACACCTTTTATTCTCCTTTATCCGTCGGCGTTGAACGGTTGGTTCGGCGGCAGTGTAGTGTCAACTATTTCGAATCCCTATTCCACCATCCCCAAGTCGCTTCCTGACTCACGGCCGGGATCTTGTCGATCACGACGTTGACGATACGATCGGCCAGCTTTTCGGTCCTGGTGATGTAGATCGGGCTGATTGCCTGGCGGTATGCATCGAACAGCATCGGCCCCCGCGGCGGCTTGATCTTTGGCAGCGCGCTTTTCAGCGCATCGCGGACCGCGCTGCGGTCGCTCAAGTCGCCCTGGAGTGTGTCGAGGGCGGTACTGATGAGTGCGGCTGCGTCCCAGCCGCACTCGCTGTAGCGGCTCGGCCACGACATGTAGGCTGCGTCGTAGTCCCGCACGAACTGTTTGTTGTCCTCTGTCTCGAGGGCGGCGCTATAGGCACCGACGGTCACGATTCCGAGGGCGGCATCGCCGATCATGGGCAGGATAGTGTCGACGGTCAGCGCGGAGTGGCCTGTGAGCGGCAGCCACTGGCTAAGCCCGCACTCCTTGTACTGCTTCACGAAATGCACGGCATCGGCTCCGGCAAACCAGGCGTATACGGCGTCGGCCTGGAGGGAGTCGAGCTGACTCAGATATGGAGCGAAATCCGGCGTGCCGAAAGGCGGGTAGATCTCCGCGACGATCTCGCCGCCGGCGGCCCGGAAGCCGGCCATGAATGCTTCCACCGAATGGCGGCCACCCGCGAAGTCCGCTGCCATCACGATCACCTTGCGATACGTGGTGTGCTTCATCATCCAGGCGCCCATGGGATAGTTCGCCTGGTCGCTGGTCTCGCTCAGGCGAAAGATATTGGGTGAAGCCTGTTTCGGCGAAGTGAGCACGCGGGTAAATGCTGCCGGCACCACGAGCGGGGTGCCCTGCTCATGTACATAGTCACGGATTGCCAACGCCACGGCGCTGCTGATCGGACCGACCACGAAGTCGACGCGGTCGACCTCGATCAACTTCTTGATCCTGGTTAGCGCAACGTCAGTCTTGGCCTCGTCGTTCTCCTTGACGATCTGTATCTCACGTCTGCCCGCGCTGTAGCCGATCTTCCCGAGGTAGAGCTCGAGGCCTTTCGTGGTGTCGATCCCTTGCGCGGAGTCCACGCCCGTGGTTGGTAGCAGCAGGCCGATTTTTACGTGATCCACTGGCGAATCACCCACGTGTTTCTCCTGGCACCGAACGTATAGTGAACTTGCTAAACGTTGTCTAATTAAACCACCTCTCGGTTGACATTGTCATCTTCCCCGGTAAATCAGGCGTTTATCACGCTGTATCCACATTCAGTGGCCAGGGTAGACGGCGTGGCACGCCGTCATATCGAAACAGGCTGCAACGGGGGATAAGTGCAACAAAAAAGGGCGCTTTTTGAGCGCCCTTCACAACCACCCCGTCCGCTTCGCGTCCACCCCTCCTTGGAAATGAGGGGAATTTCACCACCCCGGCACTGGCGTGCCACTCCTCCTCGAAAAGGAGGGGAGTGGGTTAAGCCGCGTTTTTCTTCGCCGCCGGTTTCTGCTTCGCCCAGTAGTTGGGATCGGCCTTGGACTTGGCCAGCGCTTCGGCGGTTTCGAAGCCGGGCGCCATCGAGGCCGCGGTACCGGCCATGACCTGATGATGGTCGATGTTGAGCGTCCTCAGCCAGCTCTGCTGGCCGAAGGTCAGGCTGATCGCGCAGCCCAGTTCCACCAGTTCGGGTTCGCTGAAGTGTTTGTACATGCGCTCCCAGAAGGCATCGTCGGTTTCGGTGCGCCAGACGATGGCTTCGGCGCAGGCGAGCGCCGCTTTCTGCCGGTCGTTGTACTTGACCGATTTCTCGAAATTCATCAGATCGTCGACCTGGCCTTCGTTGAGGCCGGCGTTCTGGCCCTTGATCGAACGCTGGTTGCCGCAGAACTCGCAGATTACCGAGCGCGAGACGTAGATGCGGCACAGTTCCTTGATGGCATGGTCGAGAATGCCGTTACGGAAGATGTCGTTCCACGAGTTGGCGAAGTGCCAGAAGCAGGACGGCACGTGGGCGCGCACGGCGGTGCTCTCCGGCCGCGGCGTGCCTTCGCGCGCGCAGCGCTCCATCTCGGCGCGCATCTCCGGCGTCATTTTATCGAGCGGGACGTAGCTGATTCTCTGTTTGCCTGCCATGATCTGCCTCCTTCGTCGGGTTTATTCTGGGTGTGCGTTGAACAGCATTCTGACTGTCTGTTCCAATGCACACAGTTAAACCGGCACATCGTGTCCGGATTTAACCGCAATTATTCTCGTTGCGTAAAAATTTGGTATCCTGCCTGAATCGAATACATTGTTGCAAAAATGTTATCACCATATTTTGGCAAGTTCTGGTGTACGCAGATCAGAACCGAGAACCAAAAGATTTTAGCCACAGAGGACACAGAGAACACAGAGTAAGAACAAATCAAGAAAAATTTGCATCTAATTGTTTTTAATATATTTATGATTTCTCTGTGACCTCTGTGGCTTGATCTTGAATTTTTAAGGAGGTTCTATCAAAACCAATCTTCTTCCGCTGATGTCCGGCTTTGCCGCCGTGGTGAAGGCGGGCAGCTTCACCAAGGCCGCGGCGCAGCTCGGGCTGTCGAAATCGGTAGTGAGCCGCCATGTCTCGGCGCTGGAGCAGGAACTCGGCGTGCAACTGCTCTACCGTTCCACCCATCGCCTGAGCCTGACCGAGGCGGGCGAGCGCTTTTACGCCTACTGCAAGGACCTGGAGCAAGTCGCCGAGCAGGCGCTGGCGGTGGCGACCGCGGCGCAGGAAACGCCCAGCGGCCTGTTGCGCGTGACGCTGCCGCAGACGCTGGTGGTGTCGCCGCTGGGGCCGCTGATCGCGCGCTTCCAGACGACATATCCCGGGGTGCAGCTCGACGTGCGCGTGACCAGTCTGCAGGTCGATCCTATCGAGGAAGGTTTCGACCTCGCGCTCAGGATCGGCAACCTCGCCGATTCCAACCTGGTGTGCCGCAAGATCCGCGACGTGCGCTTCCAGGCGGTGGCGACCCCCGCTTATCTCAAGCGCCACGGCACGCCGCGCAGCCCCGACGAACTGCGCAACCACAACTGCCTGGTGTATTCCGAATTCGCCACGCGCGGTCGCGGCTCGTTCGAGAGCGGCGTCACGCGCAAAAAACCGGTGGTGCTGGCCGGCAACCTCAGCACCAACAGCGGCGTGCTGTTGATGCACGCGCTGCTTGCGGGGCAGGGCATCGCCATCGGGCCCGACATCATGTTCGAGCCGCAGGTCAAAAAACGCGAGGTGCGGGTGATCCTGGCCGATTACGCGCCGGAGCCGACGGGCTTGTATGCGGTGTTCCCGCCGGGGCGCTTTGCATCGGCGAGCCGCAAGGCGTTTGTGGAATTTCTGGTGGCCAATCTGCAGTAGCGGTAAGCGTGCGACGAGAAAGATCCAAATCCATGAAACCGCCGATGGACGCCGTCGACCACCAGCTTGGTGGCGGTGATGTAGCGCGCTTCGTCGAAGGCGAGGAACAGCACGGCGGTGGCCTTGCCGTTGCCCCAGCCCGCGCCGACCGTGCCGGCGCCCGTCACGATCGCGACCTTGCCCATCAAATCCAGCATGATGCTTTTCCTTTGTTATTGCGATGAGAGCGGGATTATTGCGCAGAACAGGCCCTAGGTTCTGAGTCTTCACCAGAGCTTCATCGCGGCGGCGCCCGCAGCGACCAGGGCCGCGGCCGTCCAGCGGGTCGGGCCGAAGCGTTCCCTGAGCACGGCGCAGGCGATGACGAGGCCGAAGATGACGGCGGTCTCGCGCAGCGCCGCGACGAGCGCGATCGGCGCCTGCGTCATGGCCCACAGCACCAGACCATAGGCGCCTAGCGTCAGCGCGCCGCCGGCCAGGCCGCCGCGCCAGTTGTTGCCGGCCGCCTTCAGGAGTGCCGCGCGCCGCGTGTAGAGCGCGATGCCGAGCAGGGGCAGGGCGTTGAGGAAAAACATCCAGGCGACGTAGCTCCACGCGTTTCCCGCCAGCCGCACGCCCAGGCCGTCGACCAGCGTATAGACCACGATGACGCCCGCATTGACGAGGCCGAAAGCGAGCGCGTGCCCCTGGCGCAGCCTCGACTTCCAGTTGTCGCGGGCCAGTACCAGGATGCCGCCGGAGAGCAGCACGACGCCCAGCCAGCCGCCGGGCGTGAGCCGCTCGCCGACGATCACGGCCGAAACGAGCGCGGTGGCGAGCGGCGCCGACCCGCGCATCACCGGATAGGCAAAGCTGAGATCTCCCGTGCGGTAGGTGAACGCGACCAGGCTGAAATAGACGCAATGGATCAACACGGACGCCGCGATATAGGGCCAGCTCCCGGGTGCCGGCAGCGGCAGGAAGACGAGCGCCGGCACGGCGATCAGGGCGGCGCCCGAGGTGAGCAGCGTGATTTCAGCGAATTTGTCGCCGCCCGATTTGACGATGGCATTCCATCCCGCGTGCATGAGCGCCGCGAACAGCACGATCATCATCACCGTGATCGACAATGCAGCCTCTTCAGGAACCGGCGCGGCTGGCGGGCACCGCCGGCTGCAGCATCAAACACAGCGGCAGAGTAAGGAACACCATGATACCGACAACCGCGATGGCATTTTCGATGCCGGCCCGGTCGCCGAGCAGCCCATAGCCCAGCGGCGCGGCGATGCCGCATGCCGAACCCAGCGTGTAGAACAGCCCGAACGCGCGCGGCAGGCGCTCCTTGTCGACCAGATCACCTATCGTCGCGTACAGCACCGACGAGGTGCCGTTGAGCGCGATGCCGATCAGCGGCAGCAGCACGAATGCGGCAAGATTCGGCAGCGCCAGCGTGGCCAGAATGCCGCAGCCGGTGGCGATCTCGGTGATGACGACGGTGCGGATGATGCCGAAGCGCTCGGCGAGGAATCCGCACGCGAGCTTGCCGGCCATGCCGCCCACCAGAATCAGCGGCACCGACAGCGCGGCCCAACCCTCGGGCAGTCCTTTGGCGATCATCAGGAAGGCGATGAACGTGAGAAAGCCGGTGCGCGTGGCGCTGTCGATGATTTCGATCAGGCATAGCGCGGTAAAACCCTGTTTGTTTCTGATGCCCCAGCCCTTTACCGTGACGCGCGGCGCTTCATGCGCAGCCTCGGCCTTGGATGCTTTCACGCCGGTCGCACCTAGCGCGAGCACGATCAGAACGGCACAGCCTATCGCGAGCCCGCCGAAAAAAGTGACCGGCATCTGCCAGTCGATGCCGGCGATGAACAGCAGGCTGGTTGCGCCGCCGAAGGCGAACTTGCCGAGATCGCCCGCGAAATTGTAAGTGCCGAGTGCCGCGCGCCGGCCCGCACCGGGATAGGCGTGCGAAATGATCGCCGAGCACAGCGGGTGCTGGAACGCCGAGCCGAAACCGGCGACAAACAATGCAAAAAGAATCGCGTAAAACCCGGAGGCAAAACCCAGCGCCAGAAAGCCCAGCCCCGCGCATGCCGTGCCGAATGCGAGCAGGTTGCGCTCGCCCAGGCGTTCGGCCACGAGGCCGGCGGGGATCTGGAAAATCGCCATCGCCGCGCGGTGCGCGGCGCGGATCAGGCCGACCTGCGCCAGCGACAGATTGAAAGTCTGGGCGAGGATGGGCAGCAGTACGTAGGTGATGTCGGACAGGCCGTCGTGCAGCGTGTGGGCCGCGCTGCAGGTGGCAAGGGTGCGTTTAGTCGCCGGTGGTTGCACGATCAGGTTGGTCGCTCGGGTACTCTAATAGGTCGCTGTTGCGGGATAGTATCAGACCACCGCGCCAGCAGCCTGCCGGACTTGGCCCCATTCACCGGAACGCG
>CAYIRZ010000145.1:0-486 GCA_964365845.1 uncultured Streptomycetaceae bacterium | reverse complement strand
TCGGACTTAAGTCCGACAAACTCCTAGGCCGACACCGGGCTCAGTCTGATGTAAAATCCCGTTCCACGATAATCACTGGGGCCGGTTTCCGCCCTTTTGCAGCGCATGAATATCATCATCACCATTTTTTCGACCTTCTTCGTTCTCATGACGCTGGCTGTGATGTTCGCGTTCTATCGCACCCGGCACTACGGACTGTTCCTGATCGGGCTCACCTACGGCGCTGCAGCGGGGTTGGCGCTGGTGCTGATGCACTGGTGGCCGCTGGTCGCAGGTTTTGCCCTGGCGTGGGCAATGAAGCTGTTGGGCCTGGAGCAGGAAGTCGGAGAGGAATCGAAGAGCGGTGACCGGTGATCTGTGAGTGGTGACCGGTCAACAAGCCGTGAGTCGTGCACGCTAGGGAAGCTCTGATTAAGTATGGTTTTGTCATTCCCGCGAAGGCGGGAACCCATAGATGGACGCCCCAGTTTGTCAAGCGATCACTCG
>CAYIRZ010000144.1:0-7567 GCA_964365845.1 uncultured Streptomycetaceae bacterium | reverse complement strand
GACTCATAATCCCTTGGTCGTTGGTTCGAATCCAACACGACCCACTCTTACAATCAACAACCGGGTGATAGTCGCCGATCATTTGGCGCTGGTCGCGGTAATTACGCCGCTTGCGCTTTTGGTCCCCTCCCAAACCATTTGGTGCTTGGTCGAATCGGTAACGCTGGCGTGTACGGGACAGCGTCTTTCTTTAAGTTCACTGGAGGCTACCGCGATTGCCTCCGCGAGGGTGGGCTTGCCCCATTCCAACGAGCCGTCGAGGCCGTCAATATGGATCTTGAACATGGTTCATCCTTTCGGTTTTTAGCTAGGAGTTTGTCGAACCTAAGTCCGACAAACTCCTAAAATGAAAAGCACTAAAGAACGGGGTAAAAACAACGCGATGCAAGTAGCGTTTGTTCCAGCCGGCACGGCATTTCGACACGGAAAGTTTCTTTATTAAGCAGCCTGTCTCCGAGGCGTCGATCAACAGCGAGCCGTTAACGCTATGCGTTCCGGTAAATGGGGCCAAGTCCGGCAGGCTGCTAGGGGTTGCAGGAGGTGCTGTGGTTCGCAGCAAGGTCCCGCTCGATAGCGAGACGCCGCTCCTCGTTTGCGTCAAGGTGAACGCAGACGCAATTTGCTCCGTGTTTGTTAAAACAGGTGAATTGAGTTTGAGTCGCCAGCGGGTCGGCCAAATTTCCGGTCTGGCCGATATAGATACGCTCATGAGACATCCGGCGAAACGTGCCGCCTGTGTGTTCGCGTTTGGTGACGAAAAAGACGGCGCCGACCGATTTAAATCGCGTCTCCAGCGGCCACACCTGGAAGTAATATTTTTCCCCCGAGTTTCCACTGAAAGTGATGCCTCCGTACTTCGCCATGCGCGTCTCCATTTGAGGCAGTATGGGCCGATACTACGCACATCGGACTAAGTTAGCTAACTCCTGCCTGTCGATACCGATACGCACCCCAAGATAAAGAAAACCAGGTAAGACCATATCCGAGAGACTATACTCGTTGCGGAGGTGCAAATAATGAGGCGAATTACGGCAACTAAAGATATCGAAGCAAACAGAGTCGTGGTAGGTCCAAGGAAAGTGAATGGGGGGTATGCTCGTATCGTTGCCCAAAAGGACGGTTCCGGGCGCATCGAAAGTTTTAATCTCACGTCCAAAGAATGGTTTTTAGCCCCGGATAGCGTAACGTTCGGGGACATTTGGAGCGCGCCATCTGCACCCAGTGCACTCCAGGCGACCGTCCTTGACGAAACCGATTAAGCGACCCGCTGACCGCTTCGCGCAGGTGCGCTAAAATGCTTTCCGGGAAACGGGGGAGGAGGCAGGGCCATGACTTTAACAAACCATTTCGGGTAACCCGTGGCAATGAAATACTGGCTGATCATTCTGTTGGCATGCATGGCTTCTGGCGCTTTGGCGCAGGCACAGAAACCCGCGCTGGTCGAGGATGTCTCGGGCAGAGATGGCCCGATGTTGCAGGGCCAGCAGCGCGCCGGGATTGCTTACCGGGAGCTGCAGCAGGCGCAGTACGAAACCCGACTGGCCGAGCAGGACTACCTGAATGCCGAAGACGCCAACCGCGCGGCGCGGAAGCGGGCCGATGAGTTCAGCCGCCAGGCCGAGGCGGCGAAGAAAACACTCGATGCTGCGAAGGTGAAGGAAGCCGCGGCACGCAAGGCATACGAAAACGCGCTGAACGCGGTTGACCGGCTGCAGCGCAAGCCGTAGAAGTAACCGTGCGGGAATCACCCCCTACTTGCGCCAGCTCGCGCCACCGTCGACGGTCACCACGGTGCCGCTGACGTAAGATGCGCAGTCGGAAGACAAAAAAACGATTACGTTTGCGACTTCGTCCACGGTTGCGGGTCGCCCGAACGGGAAACCTTTGGTCAGCTCGCGCCAGCGTTCCGCATCCCCCAGCTCCTGTTCTGCCCGTTTGCGCCACAGCATGACGCCTCGATCGGTTGCAGTCGCGCTGGGATTGATGCCGACCACGCGCACGCCGTACTGGGGACTGTCTGCGCCAAGCGCTCGCGACATCGTCATCAGGCCTGCATTGGCCATGCTGCCCGCGATGTAGCCCGCAGACGGCCGCTCGCCTGCCGTGCCGATCACGTTGATGATGACCCCGCGTCGCCGCTCGCACATCGAGCGGTAGATTTCACGCGTCATGTTGATGAAGCCGAATACCTTGAGATCCCATGCCGCACGCCAGGTCCGGTCATCAAGCGCGGTGATTGCGCCTTGAGGTATCGCCCCGGCATTGTTGACGAGGATGTCGATATCACCGCAGCCACGGGCAAGCTTGATCGCGTTGTCGGCGACGGAAAGATCAAGCGCGTGGCAAGTGACTTTCACCGGATAAGCCTCGGTAATTTTTTTGTGCGCGATATCGAGATCGGCGGCGCCGCGCGATGCAAGATGAAGATTGCAGCCTTCTGCCGCGAGCGCGCGGGCAACGCCAAGACCAATACCGCGCGAGCCGCCGGTGATTAGCGCAGCACGTCCCTTGAGATTGAGTTCCATGATTTTTCCTTAAGTGTCGTTGTTTGGCGACAAACGCGCGTCATCGGCGCTCACTCGATGTGTCATTCTACCGCAGGCGGTCAGCGTGGGAGTCAACCGCACCAAACATGATGCGTTAAAGAGAGCAACCGGGAAATATTTTTCGGCGAAACCAAACGGACCGAACAAAGGAGCATGCCATGAGCAAGCTGTTATCCACCATGATCGCTGCGGCTTTTGCCGTAACCACGCTGACCGCTGCTGCGCAGAGCACCAAATCCGCGCCTGCAACGCCGGCGACTCCGGCCCAAGCGGCAACTCCGGCCAAGGGCGATGCGGCGAAAGCCGCGCCGGCGACCCCGGCTCAACCCGCGACACCTGCCGCACCGGCGAAAGCCGATGCCGACAAGGCCAAGGGCAAAGCCAAAGCTAAAGCCAAAGCCGATGGTAAAGCCAAAGGTGAAAGCAAAGCCAAAGCCAAGGCCAAAGCCAAGGCCAAAGCCAAGGGCAAAGGCGAAGGCAAGAAGTAAGGCCAGCAGCGTCGGTCAGGCTGAAAAAAAGGCGGGGTATTCCCCCGCCTTTTTTATTTCAGTTTAGGAATTTGTCGGGCGCTGTCCCCGACAAATTTCTCAGGCCACGCCGTGTTTCTTGAACCACGCCTGCATTTTTTGCCAGCCGTCGGCGGCGGCTTCCTTGCGGTAGTTGGGCCGGTAGTCGGCGTAGAACGCATGAGGGGCCTCGGGATAGACGATGATTTCCGATGTCGTGTTGCCGGCAGCTTTCAGCGCCGCGCGCATCTGCTCGACGTGTTCCATCGGAATGCTCGCATCCTGCCCGCCATACAAACCACGCACCGGCACCTTGAGGTAGAGTGCGAGTTCCGCGGGGTACGCCGGCTGCAGCGGCGCTTTTTGCGGTGCGACCAGCCTCCCGTACCAGGCGACACCCGCTTTCACCTTCGGGTTGTGTACGCAATAGGTCCAGGTGATGCGGCCCCCCCAGCAAAAACCCGTGATCCCGAGTTTTGAGGGGTCCGCCTTGCCGGTTGATTCGGCATAAACCACGGCAGCATCGAGATCGGACATCACCTGGCTGTCGGGCACGTGATTCACGACCTTGGCGAAGATCTCCTGGTTGTCGGTCAGCTTCGATACGTCGCCCTGCCGGTAATAAAGCTCCGGCGCGATGGCGAAGTAGCCAAGCTTGGCAAGCCGCCGGCACACGTCTTTGATGTGCTCGTGCACGCCGAAAATCTCCTGCACTACCAGGATCGGCGGAAATTTTCCATTCTTGTCGGGCATGGCACGGTAAGCAGGAATAGCGCCGTCCCGCGTCTGTACTGTGATCTCGCCTGCGACGAGGCCTTTCTCGTCAGTGGTGATCACGGTGGAAGCAATCGGCTGGACGATTTTCGCGAACCCTTGCGGCAAGAGCGAAATGACGAGGTCGCGCAGGCTGAGGTCGGGTTGCGGCAGCGCGCCGCGCAGCACGGAATCGTTCATGACAGGCCCCTTCTTGTGAGTTCAGATATTGGAATTCGCGCGGAAAAGTATAGCATTGCCGAGGAGTTTGTCGGACTTAGCCCCGACAAACTCCTAAAATGAGAAGCACTAAAGAATGGGGTGAAAAGTAAGCCATGCAAGTGACGTTTGATCCGGTTAGCATAGGGTTTCGGCACGTGAAGCTTCTTTATTAAGCAGCCTGTCGCTGAAGCGTTGATCAACAGCGACTCGTTAACGCTACGCGTTCTGGTGAATGGAGCCAAGTCCGACAGACTGCTAGGAGCATCCGAAAATGAAAATTACGAAAATAACGAATTATGTCGTGCATCCTGGCTGGCGCAAGAACCTGATTTTCGTCAAAGTCGAAACCGATGAGGGCATCACCGGATGGGGCGAAGCGTATTCGCAGTATGACCGCGATCGCGCCGTGGTGGCTCAACTCGATGCGCTCGGCCCGTATGTCGTCGGCCGCAGCCCGTTTGACATCAAGCATTTCACCCAGTTTGCCTTTGACGACTATGCTGCTCGCCGCGGCTCGGTTGAGCTCTTCTGCGCGATCAGCGGCATCGAGCAGGCACTGTGGGATATTGTTGGCAAAGCGTGCAATCAGCCGGTTTACAATCTTCTTGGCGGGCGCTGCCGCGACAGGATACGGGTCTATGCCAATGGTTGGAGTTACGGTCTGAAAGAACCGGCGGACTATGCGCGCGCGGCGGAGAAAGTCGTGGCGCAGGGATGGACTGCGCTCAAGTTCGATCCGCTTCCCGCTCCCTGGCGCACGTGGATACCCAAGGACCATGAGGAGCGTGCGGTGCGCGTGGTCAAGGCGGTGCGTGACGCGGTGGGCCCCGATGTCGACATCCTCATCGACCAGCACCGCCGGCTGGCGCCCATGCACGCGATCCGGCTCGACAAGCGGCTCGCCGAGTTCGGGCTATATTGGATGGAGGAATCGTGCCAGGCGGAATATCCGGACGAGCTGGCGCGGATACGGCGGGAGACGGGACTGCCGGTCGTGATCGGCGAGGCGACTTATACCAAGACGGGTTTCCGGCCGCTGCTGGAGAAACGCGCCGCCGACATTCTCAATCCCGACGTCGCCTGTGTCGGGGGCATATTGGAACTGAAGGAAATCGCCGCCATGGCCGAACCTTTCCTCGTGGCGGTGTCACCGCACAACTACAATTCCACGCTGGTGGCGCTGGCTTCCACAGTGCATGCTTCGGCGGTGATGCCCAATTTCATCATCACCGAATATTTTCTCCCGTTTGTCGAGTTCTGCGACAGGATTTCGCCCAATCAGTTGAAGCCGAAAAACGGCTACATCGAGTTACCGACTGCGCCGGGGCTGGGTGTCGATGTGGATGAGAACGCGCTCAGGAAATTTCCCGGCAAGCCTTACGCGCTGCGCAAACTGCGGCATCCGGCGGACGAGGCCGGCGGTATTTGAAAACGAGCGGGTTGCGATGGCGGTGACGTCTCTGAAAACCGGAGATGTGACGTAGCGCCGCCCTCAGCCGCTTTCCCCCCACTGGCCAAGGGTATGAAACCGGGTCGCCTGCAGGACTTCGCGCAGGCGGCCCGGGTCGGTCTTGGAGGGGCGCGCTCCCTCCGCGGCCGAGGGTGCAACAGCCAGAATGCCGGTGCGCGTGTCCGTGTCTTTCATTGCTCGTTCCAGGGTCTCGGGATCCGTCCATACGAGCTCGCCTGACTCCAGGCGCGCGTAGATGTGGGCCGTGGCGCGGTCCACAAAGTTTATCGCCGAGATCCTGCGCGCGCACTGCGACAGGAACTGGACATTGTTTTCAGCAGCCATGGTCTGCCGGTCGGAATAAACCTTTTCCGGACTGGTGGCGTTGACATCGATCTTCCGGTATCGATCGACATCGAGCATGCGCTTTACATCGAGGATGTTCATCTCGCCGTTCCATCCGAATGCGACGGTCCGCGGCGGTTCTCCAGGCGGCACGCTGTTGTCGAGGAACTCGTAATGAACCGACATGTTGGTGCGAAGGGCCAACGTGAAGAACAGCTCAGGCATGCCGGTGTAGGCCTCGACGTTGTGCGCGAGCAGGTCGTCCACTGCCTTATAGCGTCCCACCTCCAGGCCGCGCTTCCACGCACGCTCAACGGTCGCGTGCGGCGGCGTAATCATGAAGAACATATAAACGAGGTGCCCGAAGCGGGTTAGAAGATTGCTGCCCGCCTGCTCCGAGTCTGGCGCGAAGCTGTCAAACCGGAACCGGTCGATCAGCAGATGCGTCATTTCTCCGCGCTCGGCTTTCTGCGCCATATACCGGTCGAGTTTCTGGTCGATGATTCCCAGTTCGAGGCCCGTGAAGGCCCCTGCGTACTTGTAGGCGCCACCGAGGGAACCGTAGTCAAGAAGGTATTTGCGCCAGATGTCGGGGCTGATGACAGCGAAGTCGCTCCAGTTCACGCCGATTTTTCCGGCAAGTTTTCTTTGCAGCGGGCGCATTGTGCTCTTGCCGGAAGCGGACGCTCCCTTGGTATTCATCACCACAGGCTGTTCTTGCGCCGGCAGCAGGCGGCAACCTTCTTCCGCTGCCGCTTTTCGGACATGCGGCTGGATGAGGCGACCGAGCGCTTCGCTACCGTACTCGTTGCAGGCAATACCCACGGCAAGCGAGGTGAGCAAGCCCTTGTCCATCAGCATCCTGCCATGCTTTATACGAACTGCCGAAACGACCCTGGCCAGTGCCCGGTAGGCGGCGTTCTGCAACGGGTCCTTGCCGGACTGCGCTTTTGCGGCCCAGTCGCGCAAAATCCGCTCCTCCTTTTCCCATTCGTCCTCTGTTCGGGGAGGAACAGTTTCTTTTTTTTGAAACAAATGAGCCAGAGCGAGCAGACGGCTCCCGCGGGTTTTCTCCACGGTTTTCGCCTGCCCGCGCATTGGCGGGGCGCCCAGAGCCGCTGCGAGTTCCGCATCGATGAAGTCCGAGAGCGTGCTTTTGAGCCTGGCGTATTCCTCCACGATTTCAGGCATATGGGGCTCAACATAGCGGTTGAAGATCGTGTCTGTCATGTCGCGGAAATTGATCCCGAGGTCTTCAACGCGCGATCCGCCCGGCACCGAAAAGTCGGCGGTGATGCGAATCAGCAATTCATGCACCACCAGGCGCTCCGGTCGGAAGGTCACGAGTTCTTCGAGTGCAAGGCCGGTGAAGTCAAGAAGCTCATGGGCGTGTTCTACGCTGGTAAAGACATGCTCCGGCCGGAAGATCGTCGACAGGGCCAGCAGTTGCGACGGTAGCTGGGAGCTGATTCCCGGGTTCCAGGGGCCGTATTCGACGTTTTGGCGGTTTTCTGATGACACTTTCGCATTTTTTCCCAGGGCGGCTTTGTTTAAGAAAGAAGCTTTGCGTGTCGAAACGCTATGCTGGCCGGAACCAACGTCACTTGCATGGCGTACTTTTCGCCTTGTTCCTTGATTTTTTTCATTTTAGGAGTTTGTCGGGGCTAAGTCCGACAAACTCCTAAGCATAGTGGCACAATAGCAAAAAATTCTTGACAGCGCGGCGCCGTAACGACAATCTTCGG
>CAYIRZ010000143.1:0-7604 GCA_964365845.1 uncultured Streptomycetaceae bacterium | reverse complement strand
GTAATGGAGATGCGCCATTATAATGTTTCGTAATTAATATGTCACGGTACTAGTTCACTTCCACCACCCTCCGTGCTCACGCATATACACGAAGCTCAATACCGGCCGGCGCGCGCACGGCGGCCAGCAGATCCCGCACGTCGTCGACGCGCTCGAGGCCGTCAACCAGTGCGATGACGCGCTCGACCGCGGCGGCGGTGAGCAAACCCGCGGCGGCGGTGCGAAGCTTGTCCTGTATTTCCGCGCGGGTCAGCGGGTCTGACGGATCGCCCCTGGCGGCCGTCCGGCGATCGGTCCAGCTCGCGCCATCCGTGGTGCGAATCTCCACGACCGCGGCAGTCCCCTCCAGCGTCGGATCGATCTCGACCCTGACCCGCTCACGGGCGAACGCATCGACCAGCGGGTCCTGGTAACGGCCAGGCTCGAACTGCTCGAGCCAGCAGCGCTGGTCGTGCAACACGATCGCCGTCACGTAGGGCGTGGACAGCAGCGCCTTGAATTTGTCGTTCCAGCCGAGCGTGCCGTGCATGTCGTACACGGTCTTCGAGAGTCCGACGCGCACGCCGGCCACGCGCTCGGGCTTGAGGTCATGCGCCTTGATGAGGGCGAACAGCGCGCTGATGACCGTCTGGATCGAGCTGGCGGCCGGCCACAGCCGCAAAGCGATCTGTTCGAGCGTCCAGCGCCGGCCCAGATCGGCAACCACCACGTCCGGGGCGCCACCGTCGGAGTAGGCGTTGTACAGGCCGCCATCCTGGTGCGTCAGGATCTCCTCGGAAGCACGGAAGCCCTGCTCGGCAAGCAGGCCCGCCATCAGGCCGGACAGCGCGCCGCGGCACTGGTGAAACTTGATCGTCGGCGTCCCCCAATGGGCAAAGGTGCCGGCCGACTGGCTGCCGGCAAGACCAAAGGCATAGCGCTGGCGATCGGCATCGAGGCCGAGCAGCTTGCCCACGGCAGCGGCGCCGCCGAAAGGCCCGACTACGCCCGGCGAATGCCAGCCTCGCGCGCGGAACGCCGAATATTTGGTGCCCAGTGCAACGCGGGTGGAAGTTTCAAGCCCCGCCGCAATCGCCAGCAGCAGCGCGCGCCCGCTGGCGCCGGCGCGCTCGGCAATGGCCAGCGCGGGCGGCACAACCTGCGGCGTGGTATGAAAAAGCGTGGGGCGGTGCACGTCACACACCGTGACGGCAGTGATCAGATAACCGTTGAGCATCGTGGCCCCGGCCAGAGAGAGTTTGCCGCCGCCGATGACGCTTGTTTCCTCGGAACTGCCGAGCGCGCTCGCCAGCGCGCGGATCTGCCGGGTCTCGTCGCCGTGGTGCCCGGCGAGAGCGCTCGCCAGCGCGTCGAGCAGCATATCCTTGACCCGCTCCCGGATCGGAACGGGCAGATCGTCATACTCGAGATCAGCGATAAATCGGGCGAGATCAGCGGTGGGCGTGGCGGACATCAGGCGGCTCCGGTCAGGCGAAAAAGGCGCATGGCGATGAACTCAATCGAGCTTGGCGCCCGACTCCTTGACGACCTGGGCCCATTTCACGATTTCGGACTTGATGAGCGCCGCGAATTCGTCCGGCGTCGAAGTTTGCGGCTCGGCGCCCAGGCCGATGAACTGGTCCCGCACCTGCGGCGAATTCACGATCCGGGCCACGGCGTCGTGAATCTTGTCGAGCACGGGCTTGGGCATCGCGGCGGGTCCCACCATCCCGTTCCAGCCCATCGCGTCGTAACCGGGAACGCCGGCTTCGGCAATCGTCGGCACGTCAGGCAGCGCCACCATGCGCTTGGCGCTGGAAACCCCCAGCGCGCGCAACCGCCCGCTTTTCACGTACGGCACGCCGGAGGGCGCAGTGGCAAAGGTCAGGGCGACTTCCCCACCGACGATCGCGATCATCTGCGGCGCCGCGCCCTTGTACGGTACATGCAGGATATTGACGCCCGCCATCTTCTTGAACATTTCCGCGGTGAGATGCGGCTGGGCGCCGCTGCCCGCCGAGCTGTAGAGCAGATCTCCCGGGCGTTTTTTTGCGAGGGCAATCAACTCCCTGACGTTTTTCACCGGAATGGACGGGTGGATCAGCAGGATGCTCGGCAGCCACACGAGATTGGTGATCGGCGTGAAATCCCTGATTGCGTCGAACGGCAGCTTGCTGAAGACGGCCGGGTTGATCGCGTGCGTGCCGACGGTCATGATGTAGAGCGTGTAACCGTCGCCTTTCGACTTGGCCACGTACTCGGAAGCGATGTTGCCGCTGGCGCCGGGCCGGTTGTCCGTAAGCACCGGCTGGCCCCACTCCTCGGTGAGCTTCTGGCCGATAGTGCGCGACAGAAGATCGGAGGTGCCGCCCGGGGGGAACGGCACGACGATGCGCACCGCCCGGACCGGATAGTTTTGCGCCAGCACCGGGATGTGCACCCCCAACAGCGCGAACAACGTCATGACAGTCAATGCGGACAGCGATTTCCCGATCATTATGCCCCCTCCCCAGACGTGAATGGACTCCCTTATGCGTTTCATCATATTACAGGCTCTTACAGCGAACCGAACACAAGGTCGGAGTATTGTCCGCCCCGGAAATCCGATGCACAAGCACTGCCAAATGAATTGTCGCCATTATTTCCCTGTCGCGCCCCGCGCTTGACTTGGTGCGCCCGGGGACTGCATGATTTGCCGCAACGTCCGTAGCGAAGCGCCCCGGCAACGCGGATCGGACGGTGGAGCACGCGCGGGCAGCCCCGATCGCGCGCCATCGGGTGCGCCGAGCACTGATCCGGCATCACTGCAGCGTTGCATAGTCACAGGACACCGGCGACGGACACATTGATTTTCCTATTTCTAATAGAGCTTGGAATTGTTCTTGAACCGACTGTAGAAGAAAGCGAAGAGCAATGAGGAAGAATGCATTTGCGGGCAGAATTTTTAGCGTCTGTGTACTTATGGCGACGCTGGGCGGTTGCGTTACCGTACCAAACCAAGATTTCGCGAAACAAGAGATCGAAGTGTATCGACGCACGTCAGAACGCCGCACGGCAATTTTTTTAACGACCGAAGAAGCCCGAGGGTACGCACTGCTGGCACTGCCGTTCGCACGCGTAGCGAGCTACGTTTACTGCGAGCACCTGGTCAGGAAAGTCAAGCTAGAAAAAGCCGCGGCGGAAGAATGCGAAAAGCTACACCCGCTGGGCGATTTTGGTTGGAAGGGCCTATTTGATTCGTCGGAAGTGTTGAACGACCACGAGGTCAGGACAGGAATCGCGTTTTCCGCGTTCGCTCGCCCGCGGCCGGATGGTGGTGCAGATGTGGTCATTGCGTTTCGAGGCACCGACTTCACAAAGCTCAATGACTGGAAAAGCAATCTCCGCTGGATTACACGCTTCCTTCCGGGCGAGGACCAGTACAACGTCCTCCACCGCCGTTCAAAAGAAATTATTGATCGGGCCCTTAATGGAGCTAAAAAGTTGCTCCCTGAGACTCGGAGCTTCGCTATTTACACGACCGGGCATTCTCTCGGCGGTGGCTTGGCGCAATCGCTCGCCTACACTGATCGCCGCGTCGAAGGTGCGGTCGTATTCAATCCATCTCCCGTCACCGGATACAGCACTGTGGTCAGAGATGATGAGGTTAACTGTAACGTTCGCCTTCTTCGCGTCTATGAGCGAGGAGAAGCGCTGCAATACGTACGGTCGTTTATTCGCCAGTTCTACACGTTAAGCGACAACATCCACGAAGTTGCCTTTGATCTTCTTCACAGTCACGGCAACCCCTTCAGAAATCATTCAATGCAAGCATTCCGAGATGCGCTACAGGAGGTCGCCAAGGTCGGCGAGGGAACACTGGTCCCCATAGCTAAGCTCCCCGGCACCCCAGACTGCGATTGCTACGGGGCACGTCGAGCAGAGGCGCGTACCGAATGGCCGCAGGCGTGTTTAGTGCCGCACCGTTCCGGCAATGCCAACGCCGCAGAGGCAAACATCATCAAAGCGCAGTAATCACTGCACCGGCATCCAATTCGCTCCAAGATGTTCTCAGCGCACAACGAGGTGAGGGTGCCGGCCGAGGATGCCGAAGGGAGAAAGAAACTCGCCGGCACCATGCTGCGTGTCCCAATGTCCTTTGAGAAGATTCATGGACAAACGGACCGTCCCTATTTTTCGCGCCCTCAGCCCGCACAAAAATACTAATTAAAACAATGTGTTGCAAAACATTATCCAAGGGCACGCCTTCCCCTACTCCTTCACGCTCCCCCATCAATCCGGAGTGAGCACTCCGACACTTCGATCAAGCGTAATCCTTATTCCAGCGGCATGAAAGCCCAACCGCGCCCAACATCATGCTATCGGCGTGAGAACCGGCTTGCCGGCAAAATGCGCGCGCAGGTTCGCCAGCAACTTTGCCCCGCGCTCTTCACGAATCTCACGGGTCGACGATCCAATGTGAGGAACGATCACGACCTGCTCCATCCCGATCAACTCCGCGGCTACCCGCGGCTCGTTCCAGAATACGTCCAGCCCGGCGCCGGCGATCCGCCCGCTGCCGAGTGCCGCAATCAGCGCCGGCTCGTCGACCACCGAACCGCGCGCGACATTGACGAGAAACCCTTCCGGACCCAGCGCATTCAGGATGCGCGCATCGACCAGATTGCGGGTCGCCGGGGTGGCCGGACAAGCCACGACCAGGCAATCGGCTAGCCGCGCCATGCTTTCAAGATCGGAATAGTAAGGATAGGTCACGTCCGGTTTCTGTCGCGGACCGTGGTAGCACACGGACATGCCGAAGGCTTCCGCCCGCCGCGCAATCCCTGCTCCAATTTTTCCGAGGCCGACGATGCCGCAGGTCTTGCCGCCCAACTCCCTGCCCAATGGCGGTGACCCATCCAGCCATTTTCCAGCCCGCACAAAGCGGTCGCTTTCGCCAATCCGGCGCATGACCGCGATGAGCAGCCCCAGCGCCAGATCGGCTACAGACTCCGTCGTGGCATCCGGCGTATTGGTGACGACCACCCGGTATTCCTTCGCCGCGGCAAGGTCCAGCGTGCCATGGCCCGTGCCGAAGCAGGCCACGATTTCCAGTTTGGGCAGCGCCTCGATATGACCACGGCTGAAACCGGCGAGCCCGGTAGTCACCGCGCCGCGCACCCGCCCGGACACTTCCCTGATGAATTCATCCGGAGCGCGCGCGGTCCATAGCCGGTGCACGGTGAACTCGCGTTCGAGTTCGGCCAGCGTCGGGGCGTAGATGGGTGTAATGACCAGAATCTCGGGTTTCATGGACTCAAAAAGCCGTAAGTGGGAAGCGGGTAAGCAGTGAGCAGTGAGCCGTCGAACCTGACCTGTTGTTTCCGCTTACCGCTTACCGCTTACGGCTTTCTGCTTACCGCTCACGGGTTTTTCCTCGCCGAGCAGTTCGAGCGCATTCAAGCCCAAGATACGGTCGCGCTGCCCGTCGGTCAGCCCCGGCACGGCGTTGATCATCGCGACCGGATCCTCCTCGGCCATGTCGAACGGCGCATCGGTGCCGATCGTCACGCGGTCGGCGCCCGCCTTCTCCACCAGAAAACGCAGCGCGGCCGCATCGTGGGTGAGCGCGTCGAAGTAGAATCGCCTGAACAGTTCGAGCGGGGAACTGGCCGAGTTCATTTTCGGCTCCTTGCGCACCTCGTAGCCGTGCGCGAGCCGCCCGATCTGGTACGGCAGATGGCCGCCGCCGTGCGCCAGGATGATCTTCAGTTCGGGCAGCTCGTCCAGCGTCCCGCTGAACATGAGGTGAGCGGCCATCAGCGCCGTGTCGAAGGGAAGGCCGGCGAGGTTGCCGAGGTAATAGCAGCCCAAATCGGGGGGAAGCGCGCCGGCGACGTAGGGATGCGTGAAGATGAACACGCCCAACTCCTGCGCGCGCTTCAGCACCGGGCGAAACCGCGGCTCCGCGAGCAACTGTCCCTGAACTCTGCAGCCGAGCTCGATAGCCCGGAAGCCGTGCTCCTTCACCACGCGCTCGAGCTCGGTGACGGCGGCGTCGGGGTCCTGCATGGGCAGTGTTGCCATGCCGCGCAACCGGTCGGGACGCGCCGCCACCATGCGCGCAATGCCATCGTTCATCACGCGCGCAGCCGCAAGTCCGATATCGGCGTCGAGCCAGTAAAAGAATACGACCGGCGTCACCGAAATCACGGAGATGTCGATGCCCTTGCGGTCCATGCCCTCGACTTTGGCGTCGGCGTCGTGGAACTCGGCATAGACCGGCGTCGAGTGCTTGTCATCGCGCACGAAGCTCTCTTTCCCGCCCGATCCCTCGACGCGCATCTGGTAATCGCGCGGGCGGTTCCTGATCGCCGCCATCATTTCTTTCGGCAGGACGTGGCTGTGCACGTCCACGCGTTTCACTCTGCTCGCCATAGTGTTTCAGTCCGCCTTGATGCCGGCGTCCTTGATCACCTTGGCAAAGCGCGCGGCCTCGCTCCTGATGAAGTTCCCGAACTGTTCCGGCGTGCCGGTCAGCGGCTCGACACCGTTCGCCGCCAGCTTGCTTTTCATGTCCGGCGCCGTCACCGCCTTGTTAAGCTCTGCGTTCAGCCGATTGATGATCTCGCGCGGCGTCGCCGCCGGCGCAAGAATTCCGTACCAGACGCTGATCTCGAAATTTTCGAAACCCAGTTCCTTCGTGGTCGGCACATTGGGCAGGGACGATAAACGCGCGGGAGAGAGCACGGCAAGCGCGCGTACCCGGCCGGCCTGGATCTGCGCATCCGCCGCCGGCGCGGCCATCACCAGCATATCGACCTGCCCGCCGGCCAGTCCGATCAGCGCCAGGCCGGAGCCCTTGTACGGCACATGCACGATGTCGAGTTTTTCCAGGCTCTTCAACAGTTCGGGCGCAAGATGGGTGGTCGTACCGATGCCGCCGGAACCGTAGTTGAGCTTGCCCGGGTTCTTGCGCGCGAGCTGGATGAGTTCCTTGAGGGTCTTTGCCGGCACCGAGGGATGAACCACGAGCACGTTGCGTACCGCGCCCACCAGGGAGATGGGAGCGAGGTCCTTGTTCGGATCGTAGTTGAGCTTGCTATACAGCAATGGGCTCAGGGAAATCACCGGCGAACTCAGCACGATGGTGTAACCGTCCGGCGGCGATTTCGAAGCGAGTTCCAGGCCGAGATTGCCGCTCGCCCCCGGCCGGCTGTCGGCCACCACGGACTGCCCGACCTGCTCGGAGAGCTTCTGCGCGACGAGCCGGCCGACGATATCGGTCGGCCCGCCAGGCGGAAACGGCAGGATCATGCGGATCGTTCGGGTGGGATACGCCTGAGCCAGGACAACGCCCGGTGCCAACGCGCAAGATGCCAGCGCAAGAACGCAGGAAATGATTCGCGACAAACGATGCATGGAACCCTCCTCCTTTTTGAAATAGGCCGTAGGCCGTAGGCCGTAAGCCGTAAGCCGTAAGCGGAAACAACAGGTCAGGTTCGACGGCTCACTGCTCACTGCTTACCGCTTACGGCTTTCTGCTTTCTGCTTTCCGCTCACCGCTTACCGCTTACCGCTCACGCACCTGAGCAATGTAGGGCGGCATTCCCATGCCGCCAAACGCGCGAATGTCGGCAAAGGAT